>JADFHR010000181.1 GCA_022567015.1 Pseudomonadota bacterium | reverse complement strand
CGGCTTACCAAGGCTTTCGGACGGCGTCGCGCACGCTTCGCGATGCCCCGCATCGCCACAGCGCACGCTTAGGGCCGAAAACCTTGGTAAGCCGGCTCGTCGGGTCATGATCAGCGTCCCTTGGTATTACTTGGCATGGCGCATGATGTAAGGAGCAAGCTCCTTGATCGGCAACACCGCGCTGCACAGGCCCGCCGTCGCCACGGCGCCGGGCATGCCCCAGACCACGCTGCTTTCTTCGTCCTGGGCGATGACCGTACCGCCGGCCCTGGCCACCGCTTCGCCGCCGTTGAGGCCATCGTGGCCCATGCCGGTCAGAATCACGCTCAGCACGCCCGGGCCGAAGACCTTGGCCAGGCTGCGAAGCATGGGATCGACAGCCGGCCTGCAGAAGTTCTCCGGCGGCGCCTTGCTCAACCGGAACACCCGTTGCGCCTTGTTCGCCTCAACGACCATGTGGAAATCGCCGGGCGCCACATAAATGTGCCCCGGCTTGATAACCTCTCCGTCCTTGGCCTCCGCGCACGGCCGGCCGCTCGCCCTGGCGATGTGTTCGGCGAGGATGGGGGTGAAGGTCGGCGGCATGTGCTGGGTGACGAGGATGGGCTGTTGGATGTCCGATTTCAGGCCGGCAAGCACGGCGAACAGGGCCTGGGGACCGCCCGTGGAGCTGCCGATGGCCAGCACCACGGGCCGCACCGGACCCGCTTTGCGCAACGCGATGGACTTGGCCGGGAACAGTCCCGGGCCGGAAGGCGAACCTCCGCCGCGCGCGGCGGACCGGCGGCGCCGGCGCACCGCGCCCAGGGTCTTGACCTTTGTCAGAATCTCGCGGCGGAACTCGTCGCCCGTTCTGATGTCGCGGGCCGACGTGGGCTTGGGCACATAATCGGCGGCCCCCGCATGCAGCGCCCGGATACTGATGTCGGCGTTGCGGGTGGACAAGGTGGACGCCATGATGATCTTGATCCCCGGTGCCGCCTCAAGAAGCTTCGGCAACGCCGTCAATCCGTCCATCACCGGCATTTCGATATCCAGGACGATGACGTCGATGTCGTTGGCGGAAAGCTTGTCGAGGGCGATCTGGCCGTTCCCCGCGGTGGCGACGACGCTAACCTGGGAGTCCTCCTCCAGGATGCGCGTGATCACCGTGCGGATGACCGCCGAATCGTCGACGACCATGACCCGAATCGGATCCGCCACGGTACTTGCGGCCGCTGTCGTCACGTGGTCTTCCGCATGGATTGGCAACCCGTCCCTCAGAGGGGAATCACAAGAGACCGACTAGGGCAAATTTCGCCTGAATGATCTCGCTGTCAAACGGCTTCATGATGTATTCGTTGGCCCCGGCATCGATGGCCTCCTGGATGTGCTCGATGTCGTTTTCCGTGGCGCAGAAGATGACTTTCGGTGTCTCGCCACCGGGCAGGTTGCGCAGTTCCCGCAGGAAATTGATGCCGTCCATCACCGGCATGTTCCAGTCCAGCAATATGACGTCGGGCATCTTGCGCTGGCACCCTGCCAAGGCGAGCTTGCCGTCGGCGGCCTCGCCGGTTTCAAACTCGAGCTCCTCGAGGATTTTTCGGGCCACCATTCGGATAACCTTGGAATCGTCGACGATCAGACAATACTTCATGTCACCCTACATTTCGTCAGAGGTATAATCTTTCTTCCACCTGCCCCGTGGGCAGGGGATCGATCAATAGGCACCCTCTACCATCAAAGAAAAAACATCCACGTCAAGCACAACCGACACCACCTCGTCCGGCCGCACGGCCGGCGGCGCAAATCACGGCCGGGGGGTCCCGGAAGGCGGCGCAAGCGGCGGCCGCAGGGAGCGGAATTGCCTAGGTTCCCACCCCTCGGCCGCGGAGTCTTATGGCCCCCGCCGCCGCATACACCGGCTCCGCCACCTGGGCGCGACGGCCTCGCTCATGCCGCTTTTTCGGTCGCCATGGCGACCGTCTGGGTCAGGGTTCGGACCAGAACCTCGCGGTCGAACTTGGCCACGTAATCGTTGAAACCGACCTCGCGTCCGCGTTCGAAGTCCTTTTCCGTGGCGTGGGCGGATAGCGCCACCATGGGCACGTTCTCCCATCGGGCGTCGCCGCGCACCTCGCGCGCAAACTCGAATCCGTTCATCCCCGGCATCTCGATATCGCTGACGATGACGTCGAATCGGACGCCGGTTTCGCGCATCTTGAGGGCATCACGGGCGCTTCCCACGGCGGTGACGTCGTATCCGGCGACCGACAACAGCGGCGCCAGGAGATTTCGGAAGAACGGGCTGTCATCCACCAGCAGCACGCGTGTGGCGCCGCTCTCGCTGTCGAAAGCACTCGTGGCGGCGGTGCCGAACCAGTCGGGGAACGCCTGGGTCAGGTAGTAGCCGGCGTCGATTACGGAGGTCGCCTTGCCGTCGATGATGGCGCTGCCGACAAGGCCGGGTTCCTTGGCCGACAGTTCGATGTTGAGATCGTCCTCGACAATGTCGACGATGTCGTCCACCACCAGCCCCATGGAGTGCTCGCCCTCGGTGAAGACCAGGATCGGCTGCCTTCCCTCGGTTTTCCATTCGTGGGCCGGATCGAAGGGAATCAGCGGCATCAGGTGGTCGCGGTACTGGACCACGCACTGGCCGTTCGACTGTTCGGTCGTCGCCATGTCGATCTTTTCCAGGCGGGCGACCAGGGCCAGCGGCACCGCCTTCAGTTCCTCGCCGCCGGCGCGGAAAATGAGCACGGTGGATTTTTCCTGGCCTTGCGCCGAAGCGGCGTCTGTCGTCTCGGCGGCATCGGCGGCGCTTATGGAGCTTTGGCCGGTGGCCGCGGCGATGCCGTTGGGATCGAGGATCATGATGACGCTGCCATCGCCGAGAATCGTGTTGCCCGAATAAAACGGGATGTCCCGGAGGATCGGCGCCACGGGTTTGACCACGATTTCTTCCGTGTCGAACACCTTGTCGACCATGATGCCGAAGGTATAGGTCCCCACCTGGGCGACGACGATGAAGACCTCGTCGTCGGGGCCCACCTTTCTTTCGCCCATGTCAAAGAGATTGAACAGCGACACCAGGGGCAGGAGGCGGTCGCGCAGTCTCAGGAGGGGCGAATCGTTGATCATCTCGATCGCGTGCTCCGAGTGGGCCGATGCGCGTACGAGTTCCAGCACACTGATTTGCGGAATGGCAAAGCGTTGGCCGCCGCATTCGACGACCAGCGCCGAAACGATCGCCAACGTCAGGGGAATCTTGATTGTGAAGGTGGTGCCCCGGCCGGCCACCGATTTCAGTTCGATGGTGCCGCCAATCTTTTCGACGTTGGTGCGCACCACGTCCATGCCGACGCCGCGGCCCGAAACGCTGGTCACCTTCTGCGCCGTCGAGAACCCGGGTTTGAAAACAAACTGCTGGATTTCCACATCGCTCATGCCCTCCAGCTCGGACTCGCTGGCAAGGCCGTTTTCGAGGATCTTGGCCGTGATTCTTTCGGTATCGAGACCCCGCCCGTCGTCGGCGATCTGGATGATGATGTGGCCGCCCTCGTGGTAGGCGTTGAGCCTGATCGTGCCGGTTTCCGGCTTGCCCGCCTGCCGGCGCTCCTCAGGCGTCTCCAGGCCGTGATCCGCGGAGTTGCGGATCATGTGCGTCAAAGGATCCTTGATCAACTCGAGAACCTGGCGGTCCAGTTCGGTTTCGGCGCCGACCATCTGCACTTCGATCTTCTT
Source organism: Pseudomonadota bacterium (assembly GCA_022567015.1). Classification (GTDB taxonomy): domain Bacteria; phylum Pseudomonadota; class Alphaproteobacteria; order Rhodospirillales; family 2-02-FULL-58-16; genus JACZQZ01. The sequence goes on along the minus strand of JADFHR010000181.1, from coordinate 2,971 downwards.
GCCCGCCTCCACCGAAAGATCGCGCACGATTCGCGGCAGCTTGGCCCAGGCATTGCCGATGGGCTGCATGCGGGTCTTCATCACCCCTTCCTGCAGGTCCGTGGTGATCAGGCTGAGGCGCTGCAAGGGGGCGGTGAACTCGCTGTCATCCTGGCCACGCACCATCTGCATGAGCTGGTTGCGGGTCAACACCATCTCGCTGACCAGGGTCATCAGATTCTCGAGCACCTCCACGTTGACCCGAATGGACTGGGCCGCCACCGAGGATTCCTTGGGCGGGCGCTTCTCCGTGGCGGCGGTGGAAGGCTTTTGCGGCGCGGCGGCAGCCGGGGGCGTCTCCGGGCCGGTTTTGGGAGCGGTCTTGGATGGAGGAGCCGCGTCGCCGGCGGGGTCCTTTCCATCGGTCCCTTCGGCCTTGATCCCGGCCATGATTTCGTCGTCCGTGCCCGCCTTCCCGCCGTCGGCCGTGGCGTCGGCCACCTCGTCCAGAAGTTCCTGGGCAATCGGGAACCCGTCCTCGGCGACCGGCGGCGTGTTTGCCGGCGCTTCCCCGGTGGCGGCGTGCTCTTTCGCTCCCGTTCCCCCGGCATCCGGTACGGCGGTGTCGGCGCCGGCGGGGCCTTGTTCATCGGTCCCTTCGGCCTTGATTTCGACGTCCGTGGCCGCCTGCTTGCCCTGGGCGGTGGCTTCGGCCACTTCGTCCAGCAGTTCCTGGGCAATCGGGAACCCGCCCTCGGCGACCGGCGGCGTGTTTGCCGGCGCTTCTTCGGTGGCGGCATGCTCCTGCGCCCCCGATTCCCCGGCTTCCGATACCGCCGTTTCATCCGTCGCCGGGGCTTCCGCGGCTGCCGCGACCTCGCCACTGGCCAGCGCGTTCAACTGGTCGATCAACTCCTGATCGCTGCCTTCGGGCTCCGAGCCGGTCTCCTCGAGCTCGCCGAGCAGGGCTCTTATGGTATCGATGCACCCGAGAATCAGGGTCACCGCGCCCGGCGTGACCTCCAAAGTCCCATCCCGAAAATTGCCCAGAACGTTCTCCCCGGCATGGGCGACCGATTCGAGCCGGGGCAGGCCCAAAAAGCCGCAGGTCCCCTTGATCGTATGGACCAGCCGGAAGATATTCTGAAGGATCGCAGTGTCCTGGGGATCTTGCTCGAACTTCACCAGTTCGACGTCGAGAACCGCAAGGCTCTCGGCGCTTTCCGTGAGGAATTCGTTTAACAGGTCATCCATTCGTGGTTTTCCGTCCGCTGGGCAACGGCGGAAGAGACATCCGCCCGGTTTTTACGTAGTTCGTGTCCCGGTTTTTAGGTAGTTCGTGTGTGGAAAAATAAACCTATGCTTCCGGTTAATGACGGGTAGCCGTTCCGCCCGTCCTCGCAGCCGAACGGAGGATGCGCCGAGCCCTTGTTTGGAATTGATCTAATCTAGGCGGTCGGCCGGCAGCAGCACGGCCAGGCGCACCTCACCGGGGGCGCTTTCGGACACCTCGAAGGTGACGCCGAAATCCTCGGCCAGCCGCGCCGCGAAATGCGCGTGCACGGTTTTCGCCGAGAGTTGGCCGGCCGGCACGTCGGACGCCATGGCGGCACGCAGATCGTCGCTGAACCGGGCTCCTTCGCCAATCGCCGTCACGGCCGCGCCCACCCCCTCGGGGAGGTCGGCGAAGTGGACGCGCAACGCCCCACCCCGGGGCAGCGACTCCGCGCCCAGCAGCACCAGGTTGAGAACGAGTTTGAGGGCGGCCGCGGGCACGGTCCTGTCCCGGCTTGTGTCCCGCGGCCAGTCCAGCGTCACGCGCCCTTCGGCGAGCAGGTCCGCCGCCAGATCCCGTGCCTCGTCCAGGGCGATTCCGCCCCCGGCGCCGGCGCCCAGGCCGAAGGCCATGCGGAAGAAGGCCAGACGCCGGGTCATCTCCCGGGCGCTGTGGGCAACCAGGGTCAACGCGTCCTGGGCGTCGTCGGCACCCTCGTCCAGAAGCTCCAACCCCGCGTTCACCGCGCCCACCGGTCCGGCCAGATCGTGACACAGGCGAGAGCACAGAAACTGTGCCACCTTGAGATCAACGAGCATGCCTTCGTTCCCCAATGGTTTCCCCCTCGTTCTTTATGTGGGATGGAAACATCCGCGGTGGCGGACACACCGGAACAGGCCCGTACGCCCCGCCGGCCCGGCCCGCGACGGCGTGCGGATCAGTCGCGCGCTCCGGAAAGTATATCCGCTGCAATGGTTTGCACGGCGGGGCTTCCCTCGGGGCTATCGGAAAGGCCGGCGGTTTTGTCCTTGACCATGGCCTCGACCTCCCCGCTTTCCACGGGATTGGCTTTCAGCATGACCGCCAGTATGGCCTCCACGGCAAGGACGTGGGCGGCCAGGCTCTCCGTTTCCTCCAGGCGCTGGGTCGCGGTTTTGCCAAGGGTCTGGAGATCCTCGGCGATGGCCCTGAGGTTTTTCTCCAGATCCTTGATTTGCTGAAAGAAACCCGTCCCCTCCAGGTGCTTGAGGAACATCTGCGAGGTGTCGTCCGGGTTTCTCTCTTCTTGACCCGACATCTTGGTCCCCAGAAACATCTTCACGGCGGCGCGGCAAAGCATAACGCCCCCGCCCGAGCCTGTCATGCCCAAGTGGAACGCAGGACCCGCGGTCTCCGCCGCCCGGGCGGCGGCCACGGCCCGGGTTGAAACGGGCCGCCGTTCCTATACAATAGGCCCAACCGTTACCATAGACCTAGTGGCCTGCATCAGCTAAATTGTACCCCTACGACGGCGTTGCGAGGTTTCCGGCCAGGAGCGCGTCGCGCCGTGGTGTCGTGCACCACAAGCGGCGCGCGACGACGTCCGGAAGCCTCGCAACGCCGCCCTTCGGGTCGCTTTTCCCGTCCCCTCGGGGGTCGCGGGGGCGCCCCCCGCATACGGTGTCGGGGGGACACCCCCCGGTGGCCCCCCGGGGCGTCGGGAAGGCTTTCCGATGG
>JADFHR010000010.1 GCA_022567015.1 Pseudomonadota bacterium | reverse complement strand
GTGGCGCCGCTTGTGGAGCCGGCGTGCCGGGAGGCGCGGACGGTGCGGGCCGGGGGGCCGCGGGCGGCGGGGCTTGCCGTGGCGGCGCGGGCGGTATGGGTTTCGGCGCCGGCGGCGGGGCCGCGGCCGCCTCGGCCGCGTCCAGGGCCGAGGCGTCCTCGCCCTCTTCGAGAAGCAGCGCGATGGTCTGGTTCACCTGCACGCCCGTGGTGCCCTCCGCAACCAGGATCCGGCCCAACACGCCTTCGTCGATGACCTCCAGCTCCATGGTCGCCTTGTCGGTCTCGATTTCGGCGATGACGTCGCCGCTGTCCACGGCGTCGCCTTCCTTCTTCAGCCACTTGGCCAGGGTGCCCTCGGTCATGGTCGGCGACAGCGCCGGCATCAGGATCTGGATGGGCATGGCTCCGCGTTCCCTTGCGCGTTACCGGTAACAGACGGCCTTGGCCGCCGCGGCGACACCGTCCGCCTGGGGCAGGGCCAGTTTTTCCAGGTTGGCCGCATAGGGCATGGGCACGTCGGCCCCGGTGACGCGCACCACCGGCGCGTCCAGGTAGTCGAACGCGTGCTCCATCATCGACGCCGCGATCTCGGCGCCGATGCCGGCCACCGGCCAGCCTTCCTCGACGCTCACCAGGCGGTTGGTTTTTTTCACCGATTCGACGATCGTCGCGGTGTCCAGGGGACGCAGGCTGCGCAGGTTGATGACCTCGGCCTCGATGCCGTCGGCGGCCAACAGCTCCGCCGCCTCCAGGGCGACGGCGACCATGATCGAGAACGCCGCGATGGTGACGTCGTTGCCGGAGCGTTCTATGCGCGCCGTCCCGATGGGAATGACATAATCCGCATCCACCGGCGTCTCGAAGGTGCGGCCGTAGAGGATCTCGTTTTCCAGCACGATGACCGGGTTGGGGTCGCGGATGGCCGCCTTCAGGAGGCCCTTGGCGTCGGCCGCGGAATAGGGCGCCACCACCTTGAGGCCGGGACAGTGGGCGTACCAGCTGGCGTAACACTGGGAATGCTGGGCGGCGACCCGCGCGGCGGCGCCGTTGGGGCCGCGGAAAACGATGGGACAGCCCATCTGGCCGCCCGACATGTAGCGCGTCTTGGCGGCGGAGTTGATGATCTGGTCGATGGCCTGCATGGAGAAGTTGAAGGTCATGAACTCGACGATGGGCCTGAGGCCGGCGAAGGCGGCGCCGATGCCGACGCCGGTGAAACCGTGCTCGGTGATCGGCGTGTCGATGATGCGCCTGGGACCGAACTCCTCCAACAACCCCTGGCTGATCTTGTAGGCGCCCTGGTACTGGCCGACCTCCTCGCCCATGAGGAAAACGGTGTCGTCGCGGCGCAATTCTTCGGCCATGGCGTCGCGCAGGGCCTCGCGCACGGTCTGGGTCACGGTCTCGCCCAGGGGCATGTCCCCGGCCGGCGGAGACGGCGCCGGGGCGGCCTCGGGCGCGGGTACGGCCGGCACCGGGGCTTCGGGGGCGGGTGCAGCCGGCACCGGGGCGGCCTGGTCCATCTCGTCGATCGCCGAGACGTCCTCGCCCTCGGCCAGGATCACCGCGACGGGGGTGTTGACGGCAACCCCTTCGGTGCCTTCCGGGACCAGGATCCTGCCCAGCACGCCCTCGTCGACGGCTTCCAGCTCCATGGTCGCCTTGTCGGTCTCGATCTCGGCGAGGACATCGCCGCTGTCCACGGTGTCCCCTTCCTTCTTCAGCCATTTGGCCAGGGTGCCCTCGGTCATGGTGGGCGACAGCGCCGGCATCAGGACTTGAACTGGCATGGCACCTCCCTGCGCTCGAACCGACCGCGCCTTTTACGCGTCCGCCAGAACGTCGGTGTAGAGCTCCGACGCATCGGGCTCCGGGCTTTGTTGGGCGAACTCGGCCGCTTCCGTGACCCGGGCCTTGACCCCGCGGTCGATTTCCTTGAGCGCCTCTTCGTCGGCGATCCCGTCATCGAGCAGGAAGCCGCGCAGGTTGTCGATGGGGTCGCTTTCCTTGCGCACCTTGCTCACTTCCTCTTTCGACCGGTACTTGGCCGGGTCCGACATGGAATGGCCGCGGTAGCGGTAGGTCTCCAGTTCCAGGATGATCGGACCCTTGCCCGACCGGCAGTGGGCGGTAGCCTTTTCACCGGCGGCCCGCACCTCCAGCACGTCCATGCCGTTGACCTGAAAGCCGGGGATGTCGTAGGCGCGGCCGCGGCGGTACAGCTCGGTGTTGGCCGAGGCGCGCTCCACCGACGTACCCATGCCGTAGCGGTTGTTCTCGATGACGTAAATCACCGGCAGCTTCCACAGGGCAGCTATGTTGAAGGACTCGTAGACCTGTCCCTGGTTGACGGCGCCGTCGCCGAAATAGGTGCGGCAGACGCCTCCGTCCCCGTTGTACTTGTGCCCCAGCGCCAGTCCGGTGCCGATGGGAACCTGGGCGGCGACGATGCCGTGGCCGCCGAAGAAATTGGCTTCCCGGCTGAACATGTGCATGGAGCCGCCCTTGCCCTTCGAGTAGCCGCCGCGCCGGCCCGTCAGCTCCGCCATCACCCCCTTGGGGTCCATGCCGCAGGCCAGCATGTGGCCGTGGTCGCGGTAGCTGGTGACCAGGGTGTCGGCGGCGCCGGCCGCCGCCTGCATGCCCACGACGACCGCCTCCTGGCCGATGTAGAGGTGGCAGAATCCGGAAATCAGGCCCATGCCGTAAAGCTGGCCGGCCTTCTCCTCGAAGCGGCGGATGAGCAGCATGCGGCGGTACAGATCGAGGGCTTCGCCGGGGGTCGCCCGCCGCGTCGCCTTGGCGGCGTCTTTCTTTCCCGGCGCCGCGGCGGCCCCGGTCCGGGCCGGACGTTTCCGGGCCGCCGTCTTCCGGGCCGTCCCCTTGGCGGCCGGTTTGGCCCGTTTCCGTTTCGCTGATTTCGCCATTGATCCCGTCTCCCTGTTGCGTGGGGTCTCGAGCGCCGGCCACGGAAGGGCCGGGGTTCGGGCGCCTCGGGAAGGCGGCCGCGCTAGGGCGGCGAACGCGGGGGAAAGTAATAGGCTTGGGCCATCAATTCAAGCCGTCAGTGGCGTCGAACCCCTTGTATGGAAAAGAAAAAACTTTTTTAACTGAAATAGAGTTAACGGCTTCGCGGTAATTACCGTGAGCGCCTGTTGCGTGGTTGTTTTTTGCGCCGCCCGCGGCGCCGGGAAACGCCGCGGCGACGCGCCCTCGACCCTTCCCGTGCGGTAGCGGAGCAATTGCTGTACGCTATCCTATCCGGTTTCAAGCATGGAGCGGAGGACGTGGCGCGCCGGTTGGACCGCGACAATGGTACGGCAAACGGGGGTACGGCAAACGCGGCCGAGGCGGCGGCCAGGCTGCTGAAGGTCGTTGGGGACGTGACGGCCGAGCTTCATCCCCACCGAACGGCGGCCGGCCCGGTCACCCTCGACAGCGGGCTGGCCCGGGACCTGGGGTTCGACAGCCTGGGCCTGGTGGAACTGGTTATGCGCGTCGAGCAGGCCTTCGGCGTGACGCTCCGCGAGCAGGTCTTCGCCAGCGCGGAAACGCCGCGCGATCTGCTGCGCGAGGTGCTCGGCGCAGGCGTGCCGGGCGGCGTTCGCGTACTGGCCGACGTCGGCGAAATCACCCTCGGCAAGGCGGAGCCCGCGCCGCTCGATGCCAGGACCCTGGTCGAGGTGCTGAACTGGCATGCATCGGCCCATCCGGACCGGCCCCACATCCGCTTCTACAGCGACGATGGCGAGGGAGAGGTCATCACCTATGGCGCCCTCAAGCAGGCGGCGGAGCGGGTGGCGGCCGGCCTGCAGCAACGGGATGTGCAACCCGGAGAGGCCGTCGTCATCATGCTGCCCACGGGCCGCGACTATTTCTTCAGCTTTTTCGGCGTCCTGCTTGCCGGCGGCGTGCCCGTTCCCATCTACCCGCCGGCGCGCCCGGCCCAGATCGAGGCACACCTGCGCCGCCACGCCGGCATCGTCACCAACTGCCTGGCCGGTATCCTGATCACGGTGCCCGAGGCGACGCGGTTCGCGCGTCTGCTCAAGGCGCAGGTCGAGTCCCTGCGCACCGTGGTGACGCCGGACGAGCTTTCGTCCGCCTCCGGCGCCTTCACCGGGCCGGCGCTGGGAGCCGAGGACGTCGCCTTCGTGCAATACACCTCGGGCAGCACCGGCAATCCGAAGGGCGTGGTGCTGACCCACGGCAACCTGCTGGCCAACATCCGGGCCATGGGGGAAGCGGTGCGGGCCGAACCCAGCGATGTGTTCGTCAGCTGGCTGCCGCTGTATCACGACATGGGGCTGATCGGGGCGTGGCTGGGAAGCCTGTATTTTGCCGTCCTCCTGGTGATCATGTCGCCGCTCATGTTCCTCGCCCGGCCCCAGCGGTGGCTGTGGGCCGTGCACGGTCATCGCGGCACCCTGTCGGCGGCCCCCAATTTCGCCTACGAGCTGTGCCTGAACAGAATCAGCGACGACGACATCAAGGGCCTGGACCTGAGCTCCTGGCGCGTCGCCAGCAACGGGGCCGAGCCGGTGAGCCCGGAAACCGTGCAGCGGTTCTGCGAGCGCTTCCAACGGTACGGCTTCCGGCCGGAGGCGCTGATGGCCGTGTACGGCCTCGCCGAGTGTTCCGTGGGGCTCGCCATCCCGCCGCCCGGGCGCGGTACGGTGATCGACAGGATCGAGCGCGATCCTTTCATGCGGTCCGGCCGGGCCAACCCCGCCGATGAGACGGACGCCCGGGCGTTGCGTTTCGCGGCCTGCGGCCAGCCCCTGCCCGGACACCAGATCCGTATCGTCGACCCCGCCGGCCGCGAACTTCCCGAGCGCCGTGAGGGCGGGCTCCAGTTCCGCGGCCCCTCGGCCACCAGCGGCTATTTCCGCAATGCCGCCGAGAGCCGCCGCCTGTTCCACGGGGACTGGCTGGAGTCCGGGGACCTGGCCTATATCGCCGGCGGCGACGTGTACATCACCGGCCGCACCAAGGACATCATCATTCGCGCCGGACGCAACGTCTATCCGGCCGAGCTGGAGGAAGCCGTCGGTGACATTCCCGGCGTCCGCAAGGGCAACGTGGCCGTATTCGGCAGCACGGATCCCGACTCCGGCCGCGAGCGCCTGGTGGTGCTGGCGGAGAGCCGGAAAACTGACCCGGCCGCCCTGAACGCGATGCGGGCCCAGGTCAACGCCCTTGCCGTGGACCTGACCGGCGTGGCGCCCGACGACGTGGTGCTGGCGCCGCCCAACACCGTCCCCAAGACCTCCAGCGGCAAGATCCGCCGCGCCGCCAGCCGGGAGATGTATGAGCGCGGCCTCATCGGCAAACCGCGGAGGGCCCTGTGGTGGCAGATCACGCGCCTGGCCCTGAGCGGGGCGGTGCCGCAACTGCGCCGGACCGGGCGCGCCGTGTCCTGGGCGCTGTACGCCGCCTACGCCTGGGGACTTACCGGCCTGCTGGTGCCGATCCTCTGGGTGTCGGTCGCCGTGCTGCCGCGGGTTTCATGGTGCTGGGCCCTGTCGCGCCAGGCCGTGCGCCTCCTGGCGCGGGCATCGGGCACACCGCTCACGGTGCGGGGGCTGGAGAACCTGCCGCCCGCGGACCGGGCGTGCGTGTTCGTCTCCAATCACACCGGCTATCTGGACGGATTCGTCCTCATCGCAACCCTGCCCCGCATGTTCGGCTTCGTGGTCAAGGCCGAGTTGACCGGGAGCGTGATCACCCGCGTCTTCCTGCGGCGCATCCAGGCGGAGTTCGTGGAACGCTTCGACAGGGCGAAGGGCGCTGACGATGCCCGGCGCATGGCGCATGTGGTCCGTTCCGGCCGCTCCCTTCTGTTTTTTCCCGAAGGGACGTTCGTCCGCATGCCCGGACTGATGCCCTTCCAGATGGGGGCGTTCGTCGCCGCGGCGGAGGCCGGGGTTCCGGTGGTCCCCGTAGCCATCCGGGGAACCCGGTCCATCCTGCGTGAGGGGTCCTGGTTCCCGCGCCGGGGCGCGATCACCGTCACCGTCGGCGAACCCATAGAGCCGCAGGCCCCGAGCGCCGGAACCGCGGCCCCCGGGGGGACAAGGGGGGTGTCCCCCCGGCTACGCAATGCGGGGGACGCCCCCGCGGCCCCCGACACGTGGACCCTGGCCTTGAAACTTCGCGACGCGACCCGCCGCCAGATCCTGCGCCACTCCGGCGAGCCGGACCTGGCGCACGAAAGGTCCCCGATCGCGGAGGCGTCGGAAACATGAGTCGTTTCATGGTGAACGAACGAGGCCAAAGGGGTGTTGCCCCTTTTGATCCCCACCAGGGGCCGGCGGCCCTTGGAACCGCATGAACGGGGTCCGGGGGTGGCCGTTCGGCCGCCGTCACGGCCCCGGCGGCTCATCGGTGAGGATCACCGTGTCGTCGGGATAGCCGTAGTTGAGCATGAGCCGGGCCCGTTCCTCCAGCATGTCGGGATCCAGGCTGCCCGGACTGAGCAGTTCGACCCGGTGGGCGAGCGCCCCGCGGCGCGCCTCGATCCCGGCCAGGACGCCGCGGGCGTTTTCCACCTTTTGATTGAGATCCCACCACGCGATCAGGCCCCGGTCCCCGTGGATGGCATGGTAGGCGAAATAGGCGACGGCGCAGATGCCAAGGACCGGGCCCACGACATGGCGCGCCCGTGCGCGAATTTCGATGAACAGGCCCATCGATTCCCTTCTGGAACCATGTGTGAAATTCTTGACCGAGGCCATAGTGGGAGGCAAAGGATTAACAAGGGATTACGGCCGCCCGTGCGGGGGCAACCCCCTCCTCCGGCCCCGCCGGTGCCCATCGATCACTCGCGGATTCGTGCAGGTAAATTCTACCGCAGGACGCCGCGCCCGGCGTACCGGGCCGCCGGGCCCAGTTCTTCCTCGATGCGCATCAGCTGGTTGTACTTGGCCAGCCGGTCCGAGCGCGACAGGGAGCCGGTCTTGATCTGGCCGGCGTTGGTGGCGACGGCGATGTCGGCGATGGTCGTGTCCTCGGTCTCGCCCGAGCGGTGCGAGATGACGGCCCGGTACCCCGCCTTGTGGGCCATCTCCACGGTCTCCAGGGTCTCGCTCAGGGTGCCGATCTGGTTGAGCTTGATGAGGATGGCGTTGGCCACCCCCTTGCCGATGCCGTCCTTCAGGCGCGCCGGGGCGGTGACGAACAGGTCGTCGCCGACGAGCTGCACCTTGCCGCCGAGGGCATCGGTGAGTGCCTTCCAGCCCTCCCAGTCGTCCTCGGCCATGCCGTCCTCGACCGAGACGATGGGATAGGCGCCGACGAGGCCCTCGTAGTAGGCGACCATGCCGGCGGCATCCAGGGTCTTGCCCTCGCCGGTGAGGGCGTAGGCGCCGTCGGTGAAGAACTCGCTGGCCGCCGCGTCGAGGGCCAGCACGATGTCGGTGCCGGGCTTGTAACCGGCGGTCTCGATGGCCTTCATGATGAACTCCAGGGCCTGTTCGGAGCCCTTGAGCGCCGGGGCGAAGCCGCCCTCGTCGCCGACGTTGGTGTTGTGCCCGGCCGCCTTCAGCGCCGCCCTCAGGGCGGCGAAGGTTTCGGCGCCCATGCGCACGGCGTCGGCGAACGTGCCGGCGCCCACCGGCATGATCATGAATTCCTGGATGTCGATGGGATTGTCGGCGTGGACGCCGCCGTTGATGATGTTCATCTGGGGCACCGGAAGCAGGTGCGCGTGCGCCCCGCCGACGAAGCGGTAAAGCGGCATTGCCGCCTCCTCCGCCGCGGCCTTGGCGACGGCCAGGCTGACGCCGAGGATGGCGTTGGCGCCGAGGCGCGACTTGTTGGGCGTGCCGTCGAGCGCGGTCATGGTGCGGTCGATCAGGAACTGGTCCTCGGCGTCCATGCCGGAAAGGGCGTCGAAGATCTCGCCGTCGACCGCCGCGCAGGCGTTTTGCACGCCCTTGCCGCCATAGCGCGCGTCGTCTCCGTCGCGCAGTTCCACCGCCTCGTGGGCGCCGGTCGAGGCCCCCGAAGGGACGGCGGCGCGCCCCGAGGCGCCGGTCTCCAGCACCACGTCGACCTCGACGGTGGGGTTGCCGCGGCTGTCGAGGATCTCGCGGGCGTGGATATCGATGATGGCGGTCATGCGGTGTCCTGTTCCGGCCCCGGTTGGAGGACGATCGGCCGCGCCTTGGCCACCCGGTCGATTTCAAGCAGGGTCTCAACAATTTCCGGCAACTCGCTGAGCGGGATCATGTTCGGGCCGTCGCTGGGGGCCTTGTCCGGGTCCTGGTGGGTCTCCATGAACACGGCGGCGACTCCCACCGCGACCGCGGCGCGGGCGAGCACCGGGGCGAATTCCCGCTGGCCGCCCGATCGCGTCCCCTCGCCGCCCGGCTGCTGCACCGAATGGGTGGCGTCGAAGACGACGGGACACCCGGTGGCGGCGAGGATGGGCAGGGCCCGCATGTCGGAGATCAGGGTGTTGTAGCCGAAGCTGGCGCCCCGTTCGCACACCAGGATATTCTTGTTGCCGGTGCTCTCGATCTTGGCGACCACGTTGGCCATGTCCCAGGGGGCCAGGAACTGGCCCTTTTTCACGTTGATGGGACGGCCCGTCCGGCCCGCCGCCAGAAGGAGCTCCGTCTGGCGGCACAGGAAGGCCGGAATCTGCAGCACGTCCACGGCCTCGGCGACGGCGGCGCACTGGCCCGGTTCGTGGACGTCGGTGAGCACCGGGCAGCCCACGGTTTCGCGGATTTCGGCGAATATGGGGAGCGCCGCCTCCAGGCCGACGCCGCGCGGCGAGTCGGCGCTGGTGCGGTTGGCCTTGTCGAACGAGGTCTTGTAGATCAGCCCGATGCCCAGTTTTTCCGCCATGTCCGACAGCGCCCACGACGTTTCCAGGGCGTGGGCGCGGCTCTCCATGGCGCACGGCCCGGCGATGAGGACGACCGGCCGGTCGTTGCCGAGGGTGAGCCCGGCGATGGACACGTGGCGGGGCTGGGTCATGGAGGCTTTTTCCCCGCCTTATACCAAGGGGCGCTGATCATGACTCATAGAGATCGCGTAGGCGGCTCGTCGGGCAGGAGGAAAGTTGCAGGCGATGCGGCGCATCGTCAAAACTTTTCGACGCCCTCCGACGGGCCGCATACGCGACCGCAACGGCGGCTTACCAAGGCTTTCGGACGGCGTCGCGCACGCTTCGCGATGCCCCGCATCGCCACAGCGCACGCTTAGGGCCGAAAGCCTTGGTAAGCCGGCTCGTCGGGTCATGATCGGCGTCCCTTGGTATTAGACCAGGCGCGCCTGGTCGATGGCGGCGCCGATGAACGACGTGAACAGCGGGTGCGGCTCGAAGGGCCTGGACTTGAGTTCGGGGTGGAACTGGACGCCGATGAACCAGGGATGGTCGGGGAGTTCCACGATCTCGGGCAGCACGCCGTCGGGGGACTTGCCGGAAAAGATCATGCCCGCCTTGGCCAGCCGCGCTTCGTAGGTGTTGTTGACCTCGTAGCGGTGGCGGTGGCGCTCGCTGATGCGGTCGGTGCCGTATATCTGGCGGACGCGGCTGTTGGGGCTGAGCACGCACCCGTACGCCCCCAACCGCATGGTGCCGCCCAGGTCCCCGTCGCGGGCGCGGGTTTCCACGGTGCCGTCGCGAATCCATTCGGTCATCAGGCCGATCACCGGTTCGTCGCAGGGACCGAACTCGGTGGAACCGGCGCCCTCGATGCCGGCCATGTTGCGCGCCGCCTCCACCACCGCCATCTGCATGCCGAAACAGATGCCGAAGTAGGGCACGTCGCGTTCGCGGGCGAAGCGCGCCGCCGCAAGCTTGCCCGCCGCGCCGCGCTCGCCGAAGCCGCCCGGCACTAAGATCCCGTTCACCCCGTCCAGGTGCTGGACCGTGTCCTCGCGCTCGAAGATCTCCGCATCGATCCAGTTGGTATTGACGCGGACGTTGTTGGCGATGCCGCCGTGGGCCAGGGCCTCGGCCAGGGACTTGTAGGCGTCGAGCAGGCCGGTGTACTTGCCGACGATGGCGATGCTGACCTCGCCCTCGGGCTTGGTGGCGCGGTGGACGATGTCGCGCCAGCCGGACAGATCCAGCGCCGGCGCGTCGATGTTGAAGTGGCGGCACACCTGGTCGTCCAGCCCCTCCTCGTGGTAGCTGATGGGCACCTGATAGATGCTGTCGACGTCGAGCGCCGGGATCACGGCCTCGTGGCGGACGTTGCAGAACAGCGCGATCTTGCGCCGGTCGGCGTCCGGGATCTCGCGGTCGGCCCGGCACAGCAGCACGTCCGCCTGGATGCCCACGCTCAACAGCTCCTTCACCGAGTGCTGGGTGGGCTTGGTCTTTAACTCCCCGGCGCTGGGGATGTACGGCACCAGGGTCAGGTGCAGGTACATGACGCGCTCACGGCCCAGCTCGTTGCCCATCTGGCGGATGGCCTCGAGGAACGGCAGGCCTTCGATGTCGCCGACGGTGCCCCCGATCTCGCACAGCACGAAGTCCTCGTCCTCGAGGTCACTGGTAATGAACGCCTTGATGGCGTCGGTGATGTGGGGAATCACCTGGATGGTGGCGCCCAGGTAATCGCCGCGCCGTTCCCGGGCGATGACGTCGGAATAGATGCGTCCGGTGGTGATGTTGTCGCTCTGGCGCGAGGCGACGCCGGTGAAGCGCTCGTAGTGTCCGAGATCGAGGTCGGTCTCGGCGCCGTCGTCGGTGACGTAGACCTCGCCGTGCTGATAGGGGCTCATGGTGCCCGGATCGACGTTGATGTAGGGGTCCAGCTTGCGCAGGCGCACCTTGAACCCGCGCCCCTGGAGCAAAGCCCCGAGGGCCGCCGATGCCAATCCCTTGCCGAGTGATGAGACCACGCCGCCGGTGATAAAGATGAACCGCGTCATGGACGGACACTGTACACCATCCGGCGCGTCCTCTCAAAGAAGAAGAGGCGGCATTTCCGCCGCCTCGCCAAACCCTTTGCCGAACCGCCCATGCTAACGGGCAAGGGGAGCGCTCGGCCCCTCCGGTTCGGCCGGTTCCTGCTCCACCGCCGCCGGCGGCTGGTCGAGGATCGAGCCCGATTCGCGGTCGCCGCCGGCCAGGATGGCGAGGGTCAGGCTGGTCAGCATGAACAGGGCGGCGATGACCCCCGTGGCGCGGGTCAGCAGGTTGGCCGTGGCGCGCCCGGTCATGAATCCGCCCATGCCGCCCCCGCCGCCGCCGCCCATTCCCAGGCCGCCGCCTTCGCTGCGCTGGAGCAGGATAACGCCGACAAGGGCGATGGCCAGGATCAGGTGGATGACGATTATGACCGCGGTCATGGCCTCTCTTACCCGGTTGTGCCGCCGTCCCCGGCGGCAGTGCCCCACGTCGCTCGCCCGTGGTATTTAATCCGTGACGGGCGCCGTGGCTAGTGGCAACATTCGGCGATGGCCCAGAAGTCGTCGGCGTTCAGGCTGGCGCCGCCGATCAGGCCGCCGTCGACGTCGGGCAGCGCCATGAGTTCCCCGGCATTGGCCGGTTTTACCGAGCCGCCGTAGAGGATGCGCAGGCCGCCGGCCCCCCCTTCCCCGCCGCCGAGGCGGGCCGCCAGTTCGCCGCGGATCAGGGCGTGGACCTCCTGGACCTCGCCGGTGGTCGGCGTGCGGCCCGTGCCGATGGCCCACACGGGCTCATAGGCGATCACGGTGTTGGCGGCGGACGCGCCTTCGGGAAGGGAGCCCGCGAGCTGGCCCTTGACCACCTGCATGGTGTCGCCGGCGTCCCGCTGTGATGCGGTCTCGCCGATACAGACGATGGGCGTGAGGCCCGCGGCGAGGGCGGCTTCGGCCTTGACCTTCACCTGGGCGTCGGTCTCCGCGTGGTCGGTGCGGCGCTCGGAATGGCCGACGATGACGAAGGCGCAGCCCAGATCGGCCAGCATGGCGGCGCCGATGTCCCCCGTATGCGCCCCTTTTTCGTCGCCGTGGCAGTCCTGTCCGCCAAGGGCGATGGCCGAGCCGGCAACGGCCGCCCCGACGCCGGCGATGAGGGTGAACGGCGGGCAGACGACCATGTCGAAGGCGGGACCGGTTTCCGCCTTCATGCGCTGCACCAGCGCCGAGGCGAGGGCAAGGCCGTCGCCCCGCAAACCGTTCATCTTCCAGTTGCCGGCGATCAGGGGGCGTCGGGCCATGTCCATCTCCACTGCGGTGCACCATTCGCCGGCCCCGGGGGGACCAGGGGGGTGTCCCCCCGGCTACGGTATGCGGGGGACCAGGGGGGTGTCCCCCCCCGGCTACGGTATGCGCGGGGGACGCCCCCGCGGCCCCCGGGGGGACCAGGGGGGTGTGTCCCCCGGCTACGATACGGGGGGGGGACGCCCCCGCGGCCCCCGGGCCCGGCGGCGTCGGTTTGTTTAGCACACGGGGGATGGCGCCTCCAACACCGCGAAGGGCGCGCCGCGCCGATTACGAGGTTGCGGGGCGCAATCGGCGCTTTTATGATGCGGCGAATCTCGCCGGGGAGCGCGGAAAAGCGCTCCTCCATACCCAACAACCGCAGATCACGCCCATGCTGGAAGCCATCCGCAAGCGTACCGCCTCTATCTTCGTCAAGGGTCTCCTTGGCCTGCTCGTCGTCAGCTTCGCCATCTGGGGCATCGGCGACGTGTTCCGCGGCGGCTCCCGCACGACGGCGGTGGCCCAGGTGGGGGACGTGGAAATCCGGCCGGCCCAGTTCAACAAGGAATTCCAGCGCGAGATGAACCGCCTGCGCACCGTGTTCGGCGGCGAACTGAACCTGGAACGGGCGCGGGCCCTGGGCCTTGCCGACTCGGTGCTGGGCAGGATGATCAACGATATCCTGTTCGCCCAGGGCGCAAGCGCCCTCGGCGTGGCCATCAGCGACGACCTGGTGTCCGGCGAGATCCGCAACACCCAGGCCTTCCGCGACAGCCGTGGCAGGTTCGACCGGGTCCGCTTCGAACAGGCCCTTCAATCCGACCGGTTGAGCGAGGACGGATACGTCGCGCTGGTGCGCGGATACCTGACGCGGGCCCAGTTCCTGGACAGCGTCCAGGCCGGCGCCGCGGCGCCGCGCACGCTGGTGACGGCCATGTACAATCACCGCCAGGAGAAGCGCATCGCCGACGTGCTCAGGGTGGCGGACGGCGGCATGACCGGCATCCCGGAACCCGATAAGGAGACCCTGGCCGCGTTTCACAAGGACAACGCGGGCCGCTTCACCGCGCCCGAGTACCGGGCGCTCACCGTCGTCGCCCTGACGGCGGAAGACCTGGCCAAGGAGATCGCCATCTCCGATGAGGCGCTCCGCGAGGCCTTCGAGGCCCGCGCGGACGAATTCGACCGGCCTGAGCGGCGCCGGCTGCAGATGATGGTGCTCGACGACGAGGATGCCGCCAGGCGCGCCTACGGCATGCTTGGCGAAGGCCGGGATTTCGCCGGCGTGGCCAAGGAGGTGGCGAACACGGACGCCGAAACCCTGGATCTGGGTTGGGTCACCCGGGATCAGCTCCTGCCCGAGCTGGCCGACGCCGTGTTCTCGCTCCAGGAAGGCGGGTACGGGGAGCCGGTGAAAAGCCCGCTGGGGTGGCACCTGCTGCGCCTTGTTGCCAAGGAGCCGGCCCGCCGGCAGACCCTTGACGAGGTTCGCCAGGCGCTCGCCGACGAACTCGCCAGGGACCGGGCCATCGACGGCCTGGTCAGCCTGGCCAACCGGCTGGAGGACGAACTGGGGGGCGGCGCGACCCTGGAGGAGGCCGCGTCGAGCCTTAACCTGAAGCTGACCAAGGTCCCCGCCATCGACCGCAGCGGCCGCAGCGCCGGCGGCGATCCGGTGCGGGGCCTGCCGCCGGGAACCCAGTTCCTGGCCACCGCGTTCCAGACCGCGGAGGATACGGAAAGCGCACTCTCCGAAGCGGGCACGGACGCGTACTTCATCGTCAGGGTCGACAGCATCATGCCGCCCGCCCTCAGGCCTCTGGACTCCATACGCGCCGAGGTCACCGGGGCGTGGAAGGCGGAGCGCCGCGCCGAAAAGGCCAAGGAGACCGCCGCAGGCATCCTGGCGCGGCTTCGCGACGGCGTGGAGCTGGCCGCCATCGCCGCCGAAATGGGGATCAAGATCAAGACCACCGAGCCTTTCACCCGGTCCTCCGGCGGCGCCGCCAGTGGTCTGCCCGGCGCCCTGGTGCGCGGGCTGTTCGAGGTCAGGCCCGGCGAGGCCACCATGGCGCGGGCCGCCGACGGCTACGACGTGGCGCGCCTCAAGGAAGTGCGGGCCGCCGATCCCTTCGCCGACAAGGACGGCCTGGAAGCGCTGCGCGCGCAGATCACGGAATCGATGCGTTCCGATTTGCTGGTTCAACTGGCCGGCGCCCTGCGCAAGCGCTATCCCGTGAGCGTGAACCAGCAGGTCTTCGACAACCTCTTCTAGACGGTCGCGCCGGCCCCAACGGATGAAGACCCTTCCCGACTTTTCCGCCTTCCGGACGGCCTACGCGGCGGGGCGCCCGCAGGTGGTGTGGACGACCCTGGTCGCCGACCTGGAGACGCCGGTTTCGGCCATGCTCAAGCTGGCCGAGGGCCGGCCCAACAGTTTCCTTCTCGAATCCGTCGAAGGCGGCGCCATCCGCGGGCGCTATTCGTTCATCGGGATGAAGCCGGACCTCGTCTGGCGCTGCTTCGGCGACCGCGCCGAGGTCAACCGCCGGGCCCTCGCCGACGCCGACGGGTTCGAGCCCGCCGGGGCCGGCGCGATCGCGTCCCTGCGCGCCGTGGTCGCCGAATCGCGCATCGACCTGCCGGCGGGCCTGCCGCCCATGGCGGCGGGCCTGGTCGGCTACATGGCCTACGACATGGTGCGGCTGGTGGAACGGCTGCCCGACCCCAACCCCGACCGGCTGGGGACGCCCGACGGCATCTTCCTCAGGCCGACGGTGATCGCCGTCTTCGACACCATCGAGGACTCGGTGGCGGTGATCACGCCGGTGTGGCCGGACGGGAAGGTGGACGCCGGGGCGGCGTTCGACGGGGCGCGGGAGCGCCTCGCCGAGGTGGTCGCCGACCTCGGGCGCAGCCCGCCGCAGGGGCGCGGCGCCGGGTCCGGGACGCCCGCCCCTGCCGAGCCCCGGTCCAACATGGAGCGTCAGGCCTTTCATGACATGGTCAAGGCGGCGAAGGAGTACATCGTCGCCGGCGACGTCCTGCAGGTGGTGCTGTCCCAGCGCTTCCAGGTGCCCTTCACCCTGCCCCCGTTCGCCCTGTACAGGGCGCTGAGACGGCTCAACCCGTCGCCGTTCCTGTTTTTCCTCGATTTCGGCGCCTTCGCCGTGGTCGGCTCCAGCCCCGAGATCCTGGTCCGCGTGCGCGGCGGCAAGGTGACCATCCGCCCCATCGCCGGCACCCGTCCGCGCGGCGCCACCGCCGAAGAGGACAAGGCCCTGGCCGACGAGCTTCTCGCCGACCCCAAGGAGCTGGCCGAACACCTGATGCTGCTCGACCTGGGGCGCAACGACGTGGGCCGGGTGGCCACGGTGGGCTCGGTCAAGGTGACGCAGCGGATGGCCATCGAGTACTACTCCCACGTCATGCACATCGTCTCCAACGTGGAAGGCGATCTCGATCCCCGGTTCGACGCCATGGACGCCCTGCTCGCCGGCTTCCCGGCGGGCACCGTCTCCGGGGCGCCCAAGGTGCGGGCCATGGAGATCATCGACGAGCTGGAATCCGAGCGCCGGGGCATCTATGCCGGCTGCATCGGCTATTTCGGCGCCAACGGGGAGATGGACACCTGCATCGCGCTGCGCACGGCGGTGGTCAAGGACGGGACCATGTTCGTCCAGGCCGGCGGCGGCATCGTCGCCGACAGCGACCCGGAATCCGAGTACCAGGAAAGCCGCAACAAGGCCCTGGCCCTGATCCGCGCCGCCCAGGAGGCGGTGCGGTCCGCCGCCGGGGGCTGACGAAATCCGGAACCCCCGGGTTATCTACTAGTAGAAACTTTCGAGAGCCTTGAGCGCCCCTGTCACCCGGACGGCCGGGCCAGGTCGACGACGGCGGTCAGCGGCACCAGCACGAACCCCCTGCCCTCCACCTCTTCGAGCCACGCCGAAAGCGCCGTCAGGGTGGCCTCCCGGGGGTGGCCGATGGCGACGGCGAACCCGTTTTGCCGGGCCAGGCGCTCCAGTTCGGCCAGGCGGCCCCGGACCGTCGCCACGTCGTCGACGTGATCGAGGAAGATGTTGCGCTCGACGAAGGGCACGCCGGCACGCCGGGCCAGGGCCGCCGCCACGGTCCTGTCGGTGGTGCGGGAATCCAAAAAAAGCAGGCCCCGGCTCTTGAGCTCCTCCATGACCACCGTCATGCCGGCGGCATCGGCGGTGAACCGGCTGCCCATGTGGTTGTTGATGCCGACGTAGGCCTCGAACCGGGACAGGCCCCAGCGCAGGCGGCGGCGCAACTCGTCCGCGCCGAGGCCGCTCATCAGGACGTGCGGCCCGGGGTCCAGGGTGGCGCTGTCGGGTTCCATGGACACGTGCACGAGGAGTTCGTGGCCGGCGGCCGCGGCGGCCGCCGTCTGGGTGTCCAGATCGTCGGCGTAGGCGAGGAACGAGAGCGTCAGCGGCCCCTTGAAACCGATGACCCGGGCCGAGCGTTTCCTGTCCACGCCCATGTCGTCGATGACCAGGGCGATCATCGGACGGCCGCCGGTTTCCGGTGCCAACGCGGCGAAGCGCCGCCACGGCCGGAGTGCCCCGGGCTCACCGGGCGGCTGGCGCGCCGCCGGCGGCGGGCCGGAGACCGCCGGTCCGCCGAAATGCTGACCGGCGCCCCCTTCCGGCGGCCGCGCCGGCGCCACGTAGACGTCCCCGGGCAGGGCTTCCTCGTAGGCGCGCACGGGTTCGTCCGCCGGCTCGCCGGTGGGCTCGGGGAACAGGGGCGCGTCGGGAATCGTGATAAAGGTCGGCGGCGGCGGCTGGGAGCGGTACCAGGGCCGGGCCCCTTTCGGCGCGGTTTCCAGGGCCGCGGTGCCGGCCGGCCGGTCCCCCGGCCAGAGGTCCGCCTTCTTCAGCACGATGCCTAATGCGTACCCGCCCAGGAGGGCGGCCAGGGTGACCAGGGCGTACACGAGCTGGCGGCGGGGATTGGGCCGGAACCCTCGCTTTTCGCGGGCTGTCCTCTTGGACCGCTTGCCGGCGCCGCCGCCTCGTTGTCTCACCTGCCCCTACTCCCGCGCCAACCGGAGCGTTTGGCGTTACGGTTTACGGGGCGAAGCCCTATCCCAGGTACAAGACGCCGTCAATGGCCGCCCTGCCGACGCCCTGTCTCACCGCCGCTCGTGGACTTGCGAGTGGTATTGAATGGCGTGAAATTGTAAATCCAGGCGTTTTATATCGCCTTCAATAGGTGATACAGTTAAACGAACATCCGCCATGTAGGCGGATGTTTCGGGCTTGGGCGCAGTCAGATCTACCGAAAGCCAATGGCCGGGCGAAGAAGGTAACGCGAAGTCGAGATACAATGGCCAAGACAGATACGCATAAGCGCGGGCGCAAAGCGCCTAAGGGCGGCCAGTACACGGCTAAACGAGTCCGCATCAAGGATTCGGATAGCGGCACGCGGTTCGTGAGTGGTAATAAATCCTTGCGGAAAGTTCGCATAACGACCGCATCGGCAAAGGCGATGGATGAAACCGAGGCCATGTTTTCCCATGCGCTAAGCCGTCTTGCAAAAAAATAGGCGCCATTACCGAGTCACGTTAGGCGACGCCTTGGAGGCCCATCACAGGGCGCTTCAATTTGGCGGACACCCCGGTATCCGCGATCTCGGGTTAATCGAATCCGCAATCGCCAGGCCATATTCAGGTTATTACCGCCCGATCGCGAAAAAGGCTGCGGCGCTTGTCCAGTCCTTGGCGTGTAATCACGGATTTGTAGATGGGAACAAGCGCACCGCCCTATTTATGATGAACACTCTTTTGCTGAGGAGCGGCTATCACCTGACGGCTGATTCGCAAGAGGAATTAAACAACGATGTAGAGAAAATGATCCTTGACGTCGTTGAACACAGGCTCGACTTCGATGGCGTGGCCGAGTGGTTCAAACACCGTATTCAGAGGCGTTAAGCGCGCAGCGGAAGCGGATAGGAGCCGCCCTAGCCGTGGGCCAGGTCCTCGAGGATCGGGCATTCGGGCCGGTCGTCGCCGTGGCAGCGGTCGGTGAGGTCGATCAGGGTGCGGCGGATGCTTTCCAGCTCGGCGATGCGCCGGTCCACCTCCTCGATGTGACGCAGCGCCAACGCCTTGACGTCGGCGCTGGCCCGGTGCGTGTCCCACCACAACCCCAGCAGACCGCCCACGTCCTTCACCGAGAAGCCGAGCCGGCGGGAGCGCTGGATGAAGCGCAGGGTCTCCACGTCCGCGCGGTCGTAGTTGCGGTAGCCGTTGCCGGCGCGCATCGCCGGCGGAATGAGGCCGATGCTTTCGTAATAGCGGATGGTCTTGGCGGGAACGCCGCTCTCTTCCGCCGCGTTTCCGATGTTCATGGGTATCTCCCGTGTGGTCGCCCCGCACGCCGGGCGCTCAGATGCGCACGCCGCGCAGGCGCAGCGCGTTGCTGATCACC
Organism: Pseudomonadota bacterium; assembly: GCA_022567015.1. Taxonomy (GTDB): domain Bacteria; phylum Pseudomonadota; class Alphaproteobacteria; order Rhodospirillales; family 2-02-FULL-58-16; genus JACZQZ01. The sequence goes on along the minus strand of JADFHR010000010.1, from coordinate 5,496 downwards.
GACACCGAACTGAGGCTCATGGCCGCGGCGGCGATGATGGGGCTGAGCAGCAGGCCGAAGAACGGATACAGGATGCCGGCCGCGATGGGCACCCCCAGCGAGTTGTAGGCGAAGGCGAAGAACAGGTTCTGGCGGATGTTGCGCATCACCGCCCGGCTCAGGCGCCGGGCCCGCACGATGCCGCGCAGGTCGCCCTTGACCAGGGTGACCCCGGCGCTCTCCATGGCCACGTCGGCGCCGGTGCCCATGGCGATGCCGACATGGGCCAAGGCCAGCGCCGGGGCGTCGTTGATGCCGTCGCCGGCCATCGCCACGATCCGGCCTTCCGCCTGCAGGCGTTTGATGACCTCGCCCTTCTGGTCGGGAAGGACGTCGGCCTCCACCTCGTCGATGCCGAGCTTGCGGGCCACGGCCCGCGCGGTGACCAGGTTGTCGCCGGTGAGCATGACGATCCTGATGTCATCGTCCCTGAGCAGTTTTACCGCCTCCGCGGTCGAGTCCTTGATCGGGTCGGCGACCCCGACGAGCCCGGCGATCGCGCCGTCCACGGCGACGAACATGACCGTCTGCCCTTCGCCGCGCAGGTCGTCGGCCCGCGCCGCGAGGTCCCCCGTCTCGATCCCCAGGTCCTCCATCAGCCGCCCATTGCCGAGGGCGACCGCGCGGCCGTCGACGGTTCCCCTCACCCCCTTGCCGGTCTCCGACTGGAAATCGGCCGCCTCGGACACCTGAAGGCCCTTTTCGTGCGCGCCCTCGACGATGGCCTCGGCGAGGGGATGTTCGCTGCCGCGTTCGAGGCTGGCGGCGAGGCGCAGCAGGTCGTCTTCCTCTTTCGCGGGCTCCGGGTTTCCGCCCGCCGCGGCGACGACGGAGACCAGCCGGGGCCGGCCCTCGGTGAGGGTGCCGGTCTTGTCCACCACCAGGGTGTCCACCTTCTCGAAGATCTCGAGCGCTTCGGCGTTCTTGATCAGCACGCCCATGGTGGCGCCGCGGCCGGTGCCGACCATGATCGACATGGGCGTCGCCAGGCCGAGCGCGCAGGGACACGCGATAATCAGCACCGCGACCGCATTGATCAGGCCGTAGGCCATGGCCGGCGCGGGACCGATGAGGGACCAGACGACGAAGGTCACCACGGAGACCGCCACCACGGCGGGCACGAAGTACCCGGCGACCACGTCGGCGAGGCGCTGAATCGGCGCCCGGCTGCGCTGGGCCTCGGCCACCATCTGGACGATCTGGTGCAACAACGTGTCGGCGCCGACGCGCTCGGCGCGCATGATCAGGCCGCCGGTGCCGTTGACGGTGGCGCCCATCACCGTGTCGCCCTTCCCCTTCTCCACCGGCACGGGCTCGCCGGTCATCATGGACTCGTCTATGGAACTGGCCCCTTCGAGCACCACGCCGTCGACGGGGACCTTCTCGCCCGGACGCACGCGCAGGCGGTCGCCCGGTTGGACATGCTCCAGGGGGATGTCTTCCTCGGTGCCGTCGTCGCGGAGGATGCGCGCCATCTTCGGCGCCAGGTCCAGGAGCGCGCGGATGGCGGCCGAGGTCTGGCTGCGGGCGCGCAATTCGAGCACCTGGCCGAGCAGCACCAGGGTGATGATCACGGCGGCGGCCTCGAAGTACATGTCGACCGACCCTTCCGCCGTCAGGAAGGCGTCCGGGAAAATTTCCGGGAAAAGCACGGCGATGACGCTGTAGGCGTAGGCGACCCCGACGCCGATGGCGATCAGGGTGAACATGTTGAGCCGCCATGTGACGATCGATTTCCAGCCGCGCTGGAAGAACGGCAGCCCGCCCCACAGCACCACCGGAGTGGCCAGGGCGAACTCCACCCAATCCGACAGGCGCGCGGAAATCAGCTCCTTGAGGGGCTGACCGGGGATGAGGTCTCCCATCGCCAGGACGACCACGGGAACCGTGAGGACGAGGCTGGCCCAGAACCGCCGGGTCATGTCGACGAGTTCGGGATTGGCCTCCTCCTCGACCGTCACCGTGACCGGTTCCAGGGCCATGCCGCAGATGGGGCAGTCGCCGGGGCCGTCCTCGACGATCTCCGGGTGCATGGGGCAGGTGTAGTGGGTCCGGGTCGAAGGACCCGGCACCGTCAGCGGCTCCAGGGCCATGCCGCAGTCGGGACAATCGCCCGGACCTTCCTGCATGACCTCGGGGTGCATGGGGCAGGTGTACATGGCGCCCGCCGGCGCGGGGGCGGCGGGCTTTTCGCCGCCGGCCAGGTACCCTTCCGGGTCCGCCCTGAACTTCTCCAGGCAGCCGTTGCAGCAGAAAACGTAGGTCTTGCCCTGGTGATCCCAGCGGTGCTTCGCCGTCGCCGGATCGACGGTCATGCCGCAGACCGGGTCCTTCGCCGGCGCCGACATCGCGTGATCGCTTTCAAGGTTCATGATCGTGCCTTCTCCAGATTCAGCCATTGCCCTGCCGGCCCGGCGCTCGCGGATGGCGCCGCCTGTCCAAGGTTTCCGTCCATTCCGCCGGCGCCGGAGCCGGGGCGGGAACCGCGCCGGTGGTTAACGGATCCGTCGATGCCGTCCGGTCTTGCGGTCGAACTCCACCCGCTTGACCAGGGAATCGTCGACGGTGACGATCTCGGCGATGATCGTGTTTTCGTCCTTCTCCTCCACCTTGCCCACCTTCAGCCGGTCGTTGCCGCGCCACGCCAGGCGGCCTTCGAGGATCTTGGTGACGTCCTCGACGCTGAGCTCCTTGTCCACCGGCGAGCCGCCCATCGCCCCCGGGCCGCAGCCCGACTTCCCGCCCCGGCCCATCATGCCGTAGCCATGGCCCTTGCCGTGGCCTTGTCCCATCATGCCGTGGCCCTGGCTCATGCCGTGGCCCTGGCTCATGCCGTGGCCCTGGCTCATGCCGTGGCCCTGGCTCATGCCGTGGCCCTGGCTCATGCCGTGGCCCTGGCTCATGCCGTGGCCCATCATGCCGTAGCCGTGCCCCATGCCGGGGCTTATCATCCCGGTGCCGTGGCCGCCGCGCTCGTGGGCCGTCGCGGGCGTGCTGGTCAACGCGGCGGCGGCGAGGATGGCGCCGGCGACAAACGCGGCACCGGCAATTCTTCCGTGTCTCATGGTTTCCTCCTTCCCTTTGGGGCCGTATGGACGTAAAGAACGCCCTTTTCCCAACGATGTCCGGCCGCAGGCGAAAACGGGCCCGACCTTCCGGTTATCCGTCCATGGAGCGCAGTATGGACCTTCCAGTGACTGGAAGGTCAAGGGGTTTCGGGGCCGGCGGCGCGGGCGGGCCGCACTTGACGCTGGCGGGGCCGCACTGCATGATTCCGGCCCGTTCCCCGGTGCGCGGCCCGGGCGGGGCGGGCCATGGGCCAGCCGTTTTCACATCCAGGTTGAGGAACGCGGACTTAGCGTGTTGAAATGTTTCTCTTAATCGACAATTACGACAGCTTTACCTACAACCTGCGCCACTACCTGGGCGAGCTCGGCGCCGGGGTCGAGGTGAGGCGCAACGACGCCCTCGGCGCCGACGAGGCGATGGCCCTGGAACCCGAGGGAATCGTCCTCTCGCCGGGCCCCTGCGATCCCGACCGCGCCGGCATCTGCCTGGAGCTGATCGCCAAGGCCGCCGGACGCATCCCCATCCTCGGCGTCTGCCTGGGCCACCAGTGCATCGGCCAGGCCTTCGGCGGCCGCGTGGTGCGCGGGCCCAAGCCCATGCACGGCAAGGTCAGCCCCATCCGCCACCGGGGCGGCGGCGTGTTCGAGGGCATTCCCAGCCCCTTCACGGCGACGCGCTATCATTCCCTGGTGGTGGCCCGTGACGGCCTGCCGGACTGCCTGCGGGTGACGGCGGACAGCGACGACGGCGTCATCCAGGGCCTGGCCCACCGGGAAATGCCCATCCACGGCGTCCAGTTCCACCCCGAAAGCATCGCGTCGGAGCACGGCCACCGGTTGCTCAGGAATTTCCTCGACATGGCGGCGCGGGGAAACATGGCGGCATGACCGGGTCTCCCAAGGACGCCAACCAGGACATGAAGCCGGTGCTGGCGAAGCTGGCGGACGGCGGCCGCCTGGACGCCGACGAGGCCGAGGCCGCCTTCGACATCATCATGTCGGGCGACGCCACGCCGGCCCAGATCGGCGCCTTCCTGATGGCCCTCAGGGTGCGCGGAGAGACCGTGGAAGAGATCACCGGCGCCGTGCGCACCATGCGCGCCAAGGCGCTCCACATGGAGGCCCCCGCCGGCGCCATCGACGTGGTCGGCACCGGCGGCGACGCCTCGGGCACGTTCAACATCTCCACCGGCGCCGCGCTGGTGGTGGCCGGCGCCGGCGTGCCCGTCGCCAAGCACGGCAACAGGGCGCTGTCTTCCCGGTGCGGCGCCGCCGACGTGCTGGCGGCGCTGGGGGTCAATATCGACGCCGACATGGGGCTGGTGAAAAAGGCCCTGTGGGAGGCCGGCATCGGGTTCCTGATGGCGCCCCGCCACCACGGCGCCATGCGCCACGTGGGCGGGCCGCGCATCGAGATGGGCACGCGCACGATCTTCAACCTGCTCGGGCCCCTGTCCAACCCGGCGGGGGTCAAGCGCCAGTTCACCGGCGTCTTCGCCCGCCACTGGATCGAGCCCATGGCGCGGGTGCTGGGCAATCTGGGCAGCGAGCGGGCCTGGGTGGTGCACGGCGCCGACGGCCTGGACGAACTGACGACCACGGACGTGTCCTATGTGGCCGAGCTCGCGGACGGCCAGGTGTCGTCCTTCGAGGTGACGCCCGAGGACGCCGGCCTTTCCCGCGCCGCCCCCGAGGACCTCAAGGGCGGCGACCCCGGGACCAACGCGGCGGCCATGCGGGCGATGCTGGACGGCGAGCCCGGGCCCTTCCGCGACGTGGTGCTCTATAACGCCGCCGCCGCCCTCATCGTCGCCGGCAAGGCCGGTACCCTGAAGGACGGCGCGGCCCTGGCGGCGGCGGCCATCGACGGCGGCAAGGCGCGGGCGGCCCTGGAAAAACTGGTGGCCATCACCAATTCAGGGCCCGCCGGAGACGAAGGCGCTTCCCCATGAGCGACATCCTGGCGCGCATCCTGGCCGACAAGCGCGAACACGTCTCACGCAACAAACAGCGCCGTGCCCTGGGCGCCGTCACGGCGGCCGCCGAGAAGGCTCCGCCGGTGCGCGGTTTCGCCGACCGCCTGGCGGCGGCCGTCCGTGCCGGCGGCTACGGCCTGATCGCCGAGATCAAGCGGGCCTCGCCGTCCCGGGGCCTGCTGCGCGCCGACTTCGATCCCGCGGCCCTGGCCGGGGCCTTCGAGGCCGGCGGCGCCGCGTGCGTTTCCGTGCTCACCGACGAGCCCTACTTCCAGGGCGCGGACGGGTTCCTGATCACCGCCCGCGCCGCGACCCGATTGCCCGTCCTGCGCAAGGACTTCCTGTTCGATCCCTACCAGATCGTCGAATCCCGGGCGCTGGGGGCCGATTGCGTGCTGGTGATCATGGCGGTG
>JADFHR010000180.1 GCA_022567015.1 Pseudomonadota bacterium | reverse complement strand
ACCGTTACGAGGTTGGTGAGACAGATGAGACCGAGACTCGAAACCGCGGGGAAACTACGTCCGACGTTGTTACGGCTGGCGATTTTTGCCGCTGCCGTGCTGGCGCCGGCGACCGCCTCGGCGGCGACGGCGACAGCGTACATCAGCGTCACCGTGCCCCGACACTTGTCGGTGGGAATGACCTCGGGCATGAATTTCGGCGCGGTGGTGCCGAACGGCGGCCCGGGAGAGGTCAAGCTTTCTCCCAACGGGGAAATGCAGGGGACGAACGTGGACCTTATCGGCGGCGGCACGGGCACGCCGGCGTCCTTTGCCCTGTCCGGCGGGTCCAACCAGGCCTATTCGATCTCATTACCCGATACCGTAACGCTCGCCACTGGTACCACCAGCCTCGAGATGACCGCCTTTACGCATGATGCGGGCCCGTCACCGACGATGGACAGCACGGGCAGCCACGGGTTCAACGTCGGGGCGACGCTCCTCGTCAATGGCAGCCGCAGCGGAGGGGCCGATAGCGGCGATTCCGGCGCGCCGAACCCCACCATCAATGTGGTGGTCTCCTACAACTGAAAAGCCTTGGCGTTATCGCGCTAATGCGACTTTTTTCATCCCCGGACGCAATTTCCGATCGCGATCATAAACTTGACCCGCGTGTCACGTTTATAAACACGTTTTTTATTACACAAGGGGTTGCGGTTCGTTCCAATATGTGCCACAATATATAGTCAAAAGGGCTTGGCAATGATTCCGGGCTGAGACCGGCGGTGGACGCCCATGGGTCTTCGATACAGGCGCGGCGGCCGTGGTTCCGCCCATTGGTGCGGCGGGTTCACGCTCTTCCTGTTGATCGCCGCGGTATTGCCGTGGGTCGCACCATCCGATGCGCGGGGCCAGGGCGCCGGCGACCTGGTGGTTGCGCCGACGCGCATCGTCTTCGAGGGACGGACACGCACGGCTCAGATTTCACTTTTGAACAGGGGCTCGGCGGCGGCCACATACCGTATCTCGTTGATCAACATGCGCATGGCCGAGGACGGCGGGTTCAAGGAAATCGATGAACCGGCCCCGGGCGAGCAGTTCGCCGATCGGCTCATCCGTTATGCGCCGCGCCAGGTTGTCCTCGCGCCCGGCGATTCGCAAGCCGTGCGGCTCCTGCTGCGCAAACCCCGCGGTCTCGAACCGGGAGAGTACCGTTCGCACCTGTTGCTCAGGGCCATTCCTTCGCAAAACATCGGCAAGAGTGTAGAGGATCCTTCCCCGAACGATACCGGCATTCGCATCCGGCTGATACCGATTTACGGCGTCACCATACCGGTCATCGTGCGGCACGGCGATTTGACGGCAAAGGTTTCGCTCACCGACCTGGCCCTGGTACCCGCGGGCGGGCAGGGTGAAGGGGACCGGCTCTCGTTTCGCATCAACCGCGACGGAAACCGCTCGGTTTTGGGCGATTTGACCGTGACCTATTTCCCCAACGGGGGGGGTGCCGAGCTTGTGGTGGCGCAAGTCACCCGCCTCGCCGTGTATACGCCGAACGCCAGCCGCACCGTGATCATGGCCCTCCGCTTTCCCGACGGGGTGACGTTGGGGCGCGGCCGGCTGCACGTGGCATTTCGGGAGATCCCGAAGAATGGCGGTGCGCTGCTCGGCGAGGCCGAGATCGGCGTTCCGTGAGCACACCGGAAAAATTTGCCGGGCCCGCCTGGTAGGAATGTCCCGGGTGGCCGGATACATCGTTTCCCCCCTCCGCCCTCCCCAACATTTTCTTTGTTTTTAAAACGTTAACCTCGCCCCCCGGTTGGCGCGGAGTTTTCTGGAAAAGGGGTAGTCCCAAGGAACGCGGGGGGAATCGGCAATGGACGCCGCGGACGGTTCCGGTGGCCGAGATACGCCCGAGGCCACGGGACCGGCACCAACGGGAGCGCCGCGCAAGGCAGTTGCGTCGGCGGTGTGCCTGTGCATGAGGCCGGTGAGGCGATCGGCCGTGATCGCGCTCTGTTTCTGTGCCGTATTGGTTGTCGCCGTCCTCATATGCGGTGAGAGTCGGGCCCGGTCGCCGGGATACACCGGGACCGACCCGGATCCGCCGGCCGGGATGATTACGCCGGTGACCCGCCCCGACGAAGACCTGCTGATCCTCCAGCTGCGGTTCAAGCAGTTCACTCTTAAAGACGCTTTCGTCGGCTACCTGCACGACGGCGGCTTGCTCCTGCCCCTGGGCGAGTTCGTTCGTGCGCTCGATTTTCCCATTACCGTCGAGCCCGGGAGCGGTCGTGCCAACGGCTGGTTCCTCGGTGAGAATCGGCTTTTCTCGTTGGACCTCGCGCGCCATGAGGTGATCGTCGAGGGCAAGCGGGCCTCGTTCCATCCCCAGCTGGCGGAAGCGCACACCGAGGATATTTTCGTCGACGCCCGGTTGCTGACGCGCTGGTTTCCCATCGATATCTCGTTTGACCTTGCCAACCTGTTGGTCATCGTGACCTCCCGTGAGCCGCTCCCCATCGAGCAGCGTCTGGCGCGGGAAAAAAGGTGGGAGAAACTGCGTGGGAGACGGCAACGGGAAAGCCCTGACTATCCCAGGGCGGACATTCCGTACCAGGCACTGACCTGGCCCTTTATCGACACCAGCGTTGAATTCTCATTCCGCCGCGACGAACAGGGCAAGAACGAAAAACGGATCCGCTATGACACCATCGCCACGGGCGATGTCCTTCACATGAACGCCAAGCTCTTCGTTAGCGGCAACGACGACGATCGGCTGGACCAGGCGCGCCTCACGCTCGGCCGTAAGGACCCGGAAGGCGGTCTGCTTGGCGGTCTTAGAGCCACCAATTTCGCATTTGGTGACATTTTCACGCCGGATTTGACGATGATCTCTCGCAGCCAGCTCGGCCGCGGCGCCGAGATTTCGAGTTTCCCTTTATACCGATCGACCGAATTCGACACGATTACGCTCCACGGCGACCTCCCGGTGGGCTGGGAGGTCGAACTCTACCGCAACGAGGTATTGCTGGATTTCCAGGCTTCCCGGGCAGACGGGCTTTATGATTTCGAGGATGTGCCGCTCCTCTTCGGGTTCAATCTCCTGCGCCTGAAGTTTTACGGGCCGCAAGGACAACGGCGCGAGGACGTAAGACGCATTCTCGTTGGCCAGAAGCAGTTGCCCCCGGGCGAGAATTACTTTCGCATTGCCGTCAACCAGCAGGATCGACGTCTGCTGACCGGTGACACCGATACCACCGGCGATGGGTTGCAAGGCAAGAACCGTGCCTTTGTCGAGTTCGAGCACGGCCTGACCCGCAATCTGTCCCTTGCCGCCAACGCGAGCACCATACCGTTGGACGACGGCCGGCGCTCATACGCCGGTATTGGCGCGCGCGGGGTGATGGGACCGGTCTTCGGGCAGGTTGACGTGGTGCGTGACAGCGTCGGCGGCTGGGCCGGAACGTTGAAACTACAGACCGGCATTGCGGGCCTCTTGAACCTTAGCGGCGAGCACAGCCGGTTCTCCGGTTTCGAAAGCGAGCGGGTGAAGGCCACCGATAGCGAAGTGCAGAGCCGCTCCAAACTGCGGCTCGACGGCGTCATCCCGGTGCCGCTGCTGCTCCGCATCCCGTACAGCCTGACCGCCGAGCGCAATATTGACAGATCGGGGCGCACGGAAACACGAATTACCAATCGGCTTTCGGCCGCGTTCAACGGGCTGTCGGTGTCCAACAACCTGGCATGGCAGCGGGATCGCGCCGATGGGTCAAAGAACACAACCCTGACCGGCGACCTGTTTACGGGAGGGCGCTACGGAAGGTTGGCCCTGCGCAGCTCGTTGAGCTACGAACTGAAGCCGGTGAGACAATTGACCACCAGTACGGTCACCGCGGACTGGCTGATCAACCGAGATTCCAGTGCCCGCTTCGCCATCCAACGCCAACTGAACGGCGACGGGATCACCACCTATACGGCTGGCCTGAACAAACTGTTCGAACGGTTCGCCTTAGGCCTCCTGGGTGACTATTCCACCAAACATGAGCTGAACGCACGGCTCACGCTGTCCTTCTCGCTCGGCCGCGAACCGCGCACCGGCCGATGGAGTGTCGGCTCGCGGGAAATTGCCCATAAGGGCGCGATGTCGGCCCGCGTGTTCCTCGATGAAAACCAGAACGGCCGGTTCGATGCCGGCGACCAACCGATCGAGGGAGTCACGTTCATCGCCAACAACCGCAGAATCGCCACGCCTACCGGCGAAGATGGCACGGCGTTCATCACCGGCCTGCCGGCCGACAGGGCCACAAATTTCACCATCCTGCGCGGAAGCCTTGAAGATCCCTATTGGATCCCGCGGCCCGAGGGAGTAGCCGTCGTCGTGCGACCCGGGGTCGTCGGGCAAGCCGAATTTGCGGTGATTTCCACCGGCGAAGTAGACGGCACCGTTTACCGGCGTCGAGGCACGTCCGAGCGCGAGGTCGCCGACGTCGTGGTGCAACTCCTGGACCCCGAAGGCAAGCTGGTCACGGAAGTAAAGACCGCCTTCGACGGGTTCTACCTCTTTGAATTCGTGCCCCCGGGCCGTTACGTCGTCAGGATAGACCCCGAGCAGATGGCCCGGTTGAAGCTGACGGCATCCGCCGAAAGCGCCGTCGAAATTCATGGCGACGGCACCGTGTTAAACGGCCTGGACTTTACCGTGGAAACCGCCACAGCCGAGGACAAGAAACGCCAAACTCGGGCGCCCCTGGAAGCAGTGCCGCCGCCCCCGGCGCCATGATGTGGCGGCGGATGCCGACCACGGAGAGAACCATGGTCCCGGCAGGGACGAGAAGGCCAGGAGAGCTTGACTTGGAACCCGCGATTAGAGAACGGTGAGAAGCGTCGCCGCCTCGACCGGCCGGTCCGAAAAAACCCGCGGGCTCCACCGCCGCTGGATGAGTTCGTGCACCGGGTGATCGACGGGCGCGGGGTTGTGCATGGCTATTTTTCCGATGTCTGGCGGATGGACCGTTTGCTTACCGCCGCGCTACCACGCCATCGGCGGCCGGCGCGATCCGGCGGCGGGTCCGTGGCGGCAAAGCAAAACCGCCCGGAGGCGACGCCCCCGGGCGGTCGGTCTTGGTGCCTGCCGTTGATCTTATACCAAGGGTCACTGATCATGACTCATAGAGATCGCGTAGGCGGCTCGTCGGGCAGGAGGAAAGTTTCAGGCGATGCGGCGCATCGTCGAAACTTTTCGACGCCCTCCGACGGGCCGCATACGCGACCGGAACGGCGGCTTACCAAGGCTTTCGGACGGCGTCGCGCACGCTTCGCGATGCCCCGCATCGCCACAGCGCACGCTCCTAGCCGAAAACCTTGGTAAGCCGTCTCTATGGGTCATGATCAGTGACCCTTGGTATTAGGGCCGAAAACCTTGGTAAGCCGGCTCGTCGGGTCATGATCAGCGCTCCTTGGTATTAGCACCATGGGCCCGTTGGCGCGCCGCATCGGGTTGGTTCTGGTTTTGCTCGGCGTCGTCTTCACCGCCGTGTCCGTCTGGGCCTATGCGCAGTTCGTGCGGCCCGGCCCCCTGGCCGCCCCGAAGACCGTGATCATTGCCCGCGGCGCCGGCTTGGACGCCATCGCCGCCCAACTGGCCGCCGCCGGCGTGCTTCCGGGTCCGCTGGTTTTTCGTGTCGGCGCCTGGCTCTCGGGCAGGGACAAGAGCCTGCGCGCCGGCGAGTACGCGTTTGCGGCGCGCATCAGCCCGCGTCAGGTGGTCGCGCTGCTGCAAAGCGGCAAAACCGTTGTCCGCCGGCTGACCGTGGCCGAGGGCCTGACGACGACGCAGGTGCTGGCCCAACTGAACCGCACCGAGGGGCTGGCGGGTGATCTCCCGTCACCGCCCGGCGAGGGGACCCTGTTGCCGGAAACCTATCACTTTTCCTACGGCGAGCGGCGGGATGCCATGGTCGCCCGCATGCGCGCGGCGATGGACGAGACCCTTGCCCGGCTGTGGGATTCCCGCGCCCCCGGGTTGCCCCTGAAGAGCCCCCGTGAGGCGCTGATCCTTGCCTCCATCGTCGAGAAGGAAACCGCGTTGCCCGAAGAGCGGAGCCGCATCGCCGCCGTCTTCCTCAATCGCCTGGGCAAGGGCATGCGGCTGCAATCGGATCCGACGGTGGCCTACGCCTTGACCGGGGGACGGGGGCCGCTGGGCCGGCCGCTGAGCCGCGCCGACCTGAAAACGCCCTCGCCGTTCAACACCTATCTGATCGACGGCCTTCCCCCCGGTCCGGTGTCCAATCCGGGCCGGGCGGCGATGGCGGCGGTGCTCGACCCGGTCGCCACCGAGGATTTCTATTTCGTCGCCGACGGCACCGGTGGCCACGTGTTCGCCCGCACCCTCGGCGAGCACAACCGCAACGTGGTCCGCTGGCGCAAATTCCAGAAGAATCAACGCACGACCGGGCAATGAGGGGGTCGGAGAGCCGGCCGTATCAATCAGTCACCGCCGGCGGCGACGGACACTAGTGGCCTGTATCAGCTAAAGTGCACCCATACGATCGCTTTTCCCGTTTCCTCGGTAGGAGGGGAGGCGCAGGCGATGGCGGCCCATCGGAAAGCCTCCCGACGCCCCGGGGGGCCACCGGGGGGTGTCCCCCCGACAATGTATGCGGGGGGCGCCCCCGCGACCCCCGGGGGGCCACCGGGGGGTGTCCCCCCGACAATGTATGCGGGGGGCGCCCCCGCGACCCCCGGGGGGCCCCCGGGGGGTGTCCCC
>JADFHR010000009.1 GCA_022567015.1 Pseudomonadota bacterium | reverse complement strand
TGGCCCAAGACCCGATAGAACTGCTCTGCACCCTGGGCCCGGCGTCGATGAACGAGACGGTGATCGGCCGGCTTGCGGATCTGGGCGTGACCCTGTTCCGCATCAATCTCGCCCATACCAAGGTCGGGGACCTGCGCCAGACCATAGAATTCATCCGCGGCGTAACCTCGGTGCCGGTGTGTCTGGACACCGAGGGCGCGCAGATTCGCACCGGGGATATGGTCGGCGGCTCCATCACGCTGCGCGAAAACAGCGTCGTCCGGGCGCAATCCCGCCGCCTGCCCGGGGACGCGGCCACCTTCACCTTCTATCCGGCGGACATCACCAAGGCGTTCGAGACCGGCGATCTTATCAGCATCGACTTCAACTCCGTGCTGGTGCAGGTGGTCGGCTTCGAAGGCGACGTCGTGCTCATGCGCGTGCTCACCGGCGGCGTGGCGGGCCAGAACAAGGCGGTCACGGTGGAGCGTCCCATTGCCCTGCCGCCGCTCACCGGAAAGGACCGCGCCGCGATCGCGCTCGGCGTCGAAATGGGCATCCGCCACTACGCCCTGTCGTTCGCCAATTGCGCCGAGGACGTAGACGAACTGCGCGCCCTGGCCGGCGACGACGCCTTCGTCATCTCGAAAATCGAATCCCTGAACGGCCTCGCCCACCTCGAAGACATCGCCGCCCGTTCCGACGCCCTGCTGATCGACCGCGGCGACCTGTCGCGTGAGCTGCCCATCGAGCAGATCCCGCGGGTCCAGAAGGGCATCATCCGCAAGGCGCGGGAGATGGGGGTCAAGGTCTACGTGGCCACCAACCTGTTGGAATCCATGGTGACGGCGCCGACGCCGACCCGGGCCGAGGTCAACGACGTCTACAATACCCTCGCCGACGGGGCGGACGGGCTGGTCCTGGCGGCGGAAACCGCGATCGGCGCCTATCCGGTGCGCTGCGCCACCATGATCGTGAAGATGGTGCGGGAGATGCGGGAGCAGGCGGGAGAGGAGAGCCATTACCCCAACGACCCGTTCTCCCTGCTGGTGCCGCCCCACGGCGGCCGGCTGGTCCACCGCGAGGCCGGGCCCGGGGACGTGCCCGGCGTGGACGCGCTTCCCGTCCTGGAGGTCCGCGACACCGACCTGATGGACTGCGAGCAACTGGCCCATGGCACCTATTCGCCGCTTTCGGGCTTCATGGACCGCGACGCCCTCGAGTCGGTCCTGGAGACCTGCCGCCTGCCCGACGGCACGGTGTGGACCATGCCGGTCCTGCTCCAGGCCGCCGGCGACACGGTCCGGGGCTTCGCCGTCGGCGACCGCATCGCGTTGAAAAGCGCCGCCGGCAAGATCCACGCGGTGGTCGACGTGTCCGACATCTACCGCCTGGATGCGGAAGACGTGGCGCGGAAGTGGTTCGGCACCACGTCCGACCGCCATCCCGGCGTGGCCCGGTTCCAGGGCGCCGGAGATACCTTCATCGGCGGCGCCGTGACCTTGGTGGCGCCGGTGCCTTCGCCGTACACGCCCTTCGCGCTGACGCCCCGGCAGACCCGCTTTATCTTCACCCATAAGGGCTGGACCCGGGTGGTCGGCTTCCATACCCGCAACGCCTGCCACCGGGTGCACGAGCACATCCAGATGCGGGCCCTGGAAGACACCGGCGCCGACGGCCTGTACATCAATCCGGTGATCGGGCCGGAGACGCCGAACGACTTTCTTCCCCTGCCGATCCTCAGGAGCTATCAGGTTCTGCTCGACTTCGGTTTCTACCCGAAGGAGCGCGTCGTCCTCGGCAGCCTGTCGGCCTATCCCCGTTTGTGCGGCCCGCGCGAGGCGGTGTTCACCGCCTTGTGCCGGAAGAACATGGGGTGCAGCCACTTCATCGTCGGCCGCGACCACGCCGGCGTCGGCGATTTCTACCCGGCGGACGGCGACCGGGCGTTGTTCGGCGACCTCGGCGACATCGGCATCACGCCGGTGTTCTTCAACGCCATCGGCTACAACGAGGACTCCCGCCGTTACGAAGACGTGGACGGGGAGGACGCGGTGCGCTCCATCAGCGGCACCCAGGTGCGCGAGACCCTCGGCGCCGGCAAGCGCCTTCCCGACTGGGTCATGCGCGACGTGGTCCAGGACATGCTGCTGGACGAGGTGGCGGCGGGCCGTCCCCTCTTCTACGAGTAAAACCTTAGGAACGCTGATCATGACAGGGGCGCTGGTGTGCTGGTTCACCGGCCTGTCCGGCGCCGGCAAGTCGACCGTGGCCGAGGGCCTGATGGCGCGCCTCAGGGCCGAGGGGCTGCGCGTCCTCGCCCTGGACGGCGATGCGGTGCGCACGCGCCTGCACCGCCATCTCGGCTTCACCGAGTCCGACATCAAGGAAAACAACCGGCTGATTGCCGAGCTTTGCGTGGAAAACGGCGACGCCTACGACGTCATCCTGGTTCCCATCATCTCACCCTATGCGATGTCGCGGCGCGACGCCCGGGCCCGCATCGGCGGCGGCTTCTGCGAGGTGTACTGCAAGGCCGACCTGTCGGTGGTCAGCGCGCGCGACGTCAAGGGGCTGTATGGGAAGGCGGCGCGCGGCGAAATGAGCAACCTGATCGGCTATTCGCCGGAGACCGTGTACGAGCCCCCGCCGGCGCCCGACCTGGTTCTCGACACCGCGGAACAGAGCCCCGAGCAGGCCATCGACGGCCTGTACCGGTTCGTCCGCTCGAAAATCGCCGGGCAATCCCCGGGGCGAGAGGGAACCCGGCATGAACCGAAGCGCCGCCCATGCGGCCCCGTTGCCCACCGGCGCCCCGGGCCGGCTTTTGCGCAAGGACATCGCCATGAACCGGTTCCCGCTGAAGCACCTGGCGGACGCGGCGGCCCTGGCCAAGGTCCTGGTCCTGGGCGACGTGATCCACGGCCGGCCCCTGGGCCTGGCAAAGAGGCTCGACTGCCTGAGGTTCTATTTCCGGGCCGACGGCGTGTTCCGCCTGCACGCGGTCCTGCCCAGGGCGGGGACCCTGTGGTCGGAACTGGGGATGACGCTGGCCATCGACCTCGCCCAGGGAGGCGACGGCGAGTACGCGTATGAAAAGGGCCTGTTCTGGCCCAGGGACGGGCTCGCCTACCGGCGGCTCGACTGGCGGGTTCCGACCGGCGAGGCGGAAGCGTCGCATGGGCGCGACGGCGGGCCCGCCTTCGGCAGGCAGCTTTACTTCCATTCCCGCCACCCCTATTTCCGCATTCGCTCGGCCCGGCTGAAGACCATGAGGATCGTCGTCCTGACCCGGTCCGTCCTCGATTGCCTGGAATCCCAGTACTTCAAACAGGCCACCGATCCGACGCGCGGCGACGTCGCCCTGGACGACGAAAACAGCTTTCCCTGGGACATGCACCTGACCCAGGCCATCGAATTCTACAACAGCTGGGGGGACGTCCTGACCTGGCACCCCACCATCCGCCACTACAGGTACGAGGACCTGAAGGCCGACCCCGTATCGACCCATAAGGAGATCCTCGACTTCTGGGGATTCGACGTGCCCGGGGACTGCATCGCCGAAGGGTTCCGCCGGGCGTCGAAGGTGGAAATGAAAAAGCGGATGCCGCCGGAAGAACGGAACCGCAATCCCCGCGTGCCGGACAGAAGCACGAACCATCGCGGCGCCATTTCCGAGGCCAGGACCCGTCACATCATCGACCGCCTGAAACGGGAGCTCGTCCACACCCTGGGTCACGACTACGACCACGGGACGGCCTATGGCCGCGAATATGACTGACGGCGGCCGCGCAACGGGCCCCGCACGGACAACCCATGTGCCATGAATAAAACCGTTTTCCTGTTCGTCGGCCCCCACCGCAGCGGCAGCACCTTCCTGCTGGGACAGATATTTCCGCACGTGCGCAACCTGTGCAACATGCGCAGCCACGACCCCGCGTGCAGCGACGTGGTGATGGAGGCGATGGACGAGCACCCCATGTTCATCGACATCGACGCCTACCGGGAGCGGATTTACAGGCGCTTCGACAGCATCGAAGAGGACAACGTCCTGATCGGCAACGAGGAGTTCTTCGGTGACTACGGAAAGTACATCAGCGACGGGGCCTATGTGGCGAAACCGTTCTACGACAATCCGCAGAGGGTGGACCTGCTGGCGAAGCTGTTCGACAACCCGAAGATCATCCTGACCCCCAGACGCCAGGACCTGTGGGTCGAATCGGCGTACATGCATTTCGTCCACAACTACCACACCATCACCGTCGACGAATTCCTCAGTCCCGGCATGGCGTGGGGAACGTCGGAGTTCCGCACCCGTTCCCGGAAGCCGTCCATGGACTACAGGACCCTGGACTGGTCGCTGTACGTACGGAACTACCACCGGGTCTTCGGGCGGGAGAACGTGGTCGTGCTGCCCCACGAAATGATCCTGCACGACCTCAACGAGGCGCTCGCCAGGCTTTATGAATTCATGGGCGTCGAGCCCTACTATCCGGAAAAGGTCGCCTACGTGAACCGCAGCTATTCGGCGTCGGCCCACAGGATCGCGCTGCTGCTCAACCGGTTCGTCCGCCAGGGCAGCTACTGCAGTTCCTGCGGCATCTTTCCGACCCAGCCCTTCCTCGGCGAGATCCAGCGAAAACGAGAGGTCAAGGACACCCGGTGGCTGTGGTTCCTCGCCGGAATATCCAGACGAATAAGCCTGCACTGGTTCCTGGGCCAGTTTCTGGGCAAGTTCAATTATAAAAAGCCGGATATTCTCGGGTCCGAATTCCGCACTCAAATCCTTGATTTCTACCGGCAAAAAAACAAGGCGTATGCGGAGCTCATCGGCATGGATTTGGCCAAGTACGGGTACTACTGAGCCCACCCCATGATCGTCCAAACCCAGGGTACCGCGCCAGAGTGGTTCGCATGAGCGTGATCGTCCACGTCGGCTATCCCAAGACGGCGAGCACGTGGCTGCAGACACGCGTCTTCCCTGCTCACCCGGGGCTCGACTATTGGCGCGATGTCCCCGGCTTCGACTGGGTCAACAAGGTCGTGAACCTCCATGACTTCGATTTCGATGCGAAGGCCCTGCGCGAGCGTTACCGTGCCGGCCGCGACAGCGCGGCCGCGCGGCTTGCGGTGATCTCTTTGGAGGGACTGGTGGGCGACGCCTTCGCCGGCGGGTGGGACACCTGCCGCAACGCCGACAGGTTGCGCGCCGTCCTCGGCGAGGCGAGGATCATCATCTCCATCCGCGAGCAGGTTTCCATGCTCGACTCCCTTTACAAGCAGTACCTCGCTCAGGGCGGAATCGGCAGCGTCAAGTCGTTCCTGGGACTTCGGCCAGCCGGCCGCACGCACTTCTCGCTGAACTACCTGCGTTACGACCGGGCCGCCGGGTATTACCGGGCGTTGTTCGGCGAAGACTCGGTTTATGTCTGCCTCTACGAGCAGCTTTTGGAATCGCCGGACGCCTTCCTGCGGGGACTGTCGGATTTCCTTGGAATCGACGGCTTCGACGTCGACGAGCGAAGCATGCGCAAGAAGGAAAACCCGGGATTCTCGGCTTTCTCGACGGCCGTCGCGCGCGTCGCAAACCGTTTCCTCTACAGCGATTTCAACCCGGTCCCGCTGGTGCCGCCACGGCTCGTCGGTGTCCCGGGAATGCGGACATTCCTGAAAAGGGCCGACACGGCCTTGTTCGGGAGGCTGTTTCCGGCAAAAAGCATCATCGATCAAAATACACGGGTTTTCCTCGAAGACTATTACCGCAGCGGCAACCGCGCCCTCGCCGGGGAGCTCGGCCTGCCGCTGGCGAAATACGGGTATCCGCTGTGATTCCGCCCCGCTTCGTGACGGACCGGCGCCCGCGGGCCACTGGGTGATGTGATGGGCTTTTTCTCCACCTTCGGCCGCCTGCCGCACACGTGGCTTAACCTGGTGCTGACCCTCGTCGCCGGGGTGACGCAGGGCGTCGGGATCGTGCTGTTCATCCCGGTGCTCAAGCTCATGGACGGATCGGCCGGCGATCTGCCGAAACCCTTCCTGGTGGTCCGCGATGTCCTGGCGGCGGTGGGGTTGCCGTTCAATCTTCCCGTGCTGCTTGTCGCCATCGTCGTGTTCATCGTCGCCGGGCTGGGCCTGAACTTCGCGCAGCGGTGTCTGCTCCAGGGATATTCCTGGATGCACTACGTCCGCCGGACCCGGTCCATCGTCATCGAAAGCCTCCTCGACGCCCAGTGGCATTATTCCGCGAAACAGGCCACCGGCAAGACCGTAAACCGGCTGACCGAGGAGGTGACGCGCAGCGGCGCCGCCCTGACCCAGCAGGTGGCGGTGGTGGCGGCGGGTCTGCAGATCGCCGTCTTCCTGCTTCTCGGCATGACCCTGTCGTGGGAGCTGTTGGTGCTGGCGGTGGTGTTCGGAGCCGGGGCCGTCTTTGCCGTTCGCCCCCTCAGGCGCCGCGCCGTGGCCATCGGCGAGAACCTGTCGCTCGCCAACGACGCCATGAGCTACCGCGTCGTCGACTACCTGACGAACGTCAAGCTGGTGAAGGTCACCGGCACCGAACGGCAGGTCGCCGGGCGCATCGACCTTCTGCAAAACACCGTCGCCGACCTGATTACGGCGAAGCACGTGAACCTCGCCGCCACCTATTTCATCTCCCAGGTTTTTCCTGTCCTGCTTGTCGCCACGGTGATCCTGGTCGCCCAGGATTTCCTTAGCATCGACCCGTCCTCGACGTTGGTCTTCCTGCTGTTCCTGGCCCGCGCCGCGCCCTTGATGACGCAGCTGCAGCAGGCGTACCAGTCCTATTCCATCGAGCAGCCGGCCCTTCGCGGGGTGGACGCGTTCATTGCCGAAAGCCGCGCCCACAGCGAGACCGCCGCCAATGGCACCAAGGCGTTCACGGAACTCCGTGACGGCATTTCTTTCGAGAACGTTTCCTATCGTTTTCCCGAGGCCGACAAAGCGACGTTGACGGACATCACCCTCAGGATCGGCCGCAGCCAGATGGTTGCCCTCGTCGGCAGTTCCGGCGGCGGCAAATCGACCTTGATCGATCTTTTATGCGGGCTGCGACGGCCCGATAAGGGTCAAATATTGGTCGACGGCGAGGACCTGAGGACTCTCGATATGCACACCTGGCGGCGGCGCATCGGCTACGTCACCCAGGATATCGTCGTTTTCAACGAGTCCCTCAGGGACAACATTCTCTTCGTCCATCCCGAGGGCACCGAGCGCGATATCCGCCGCGTCGTCGACATCGCCCATTTGCGGGACGTGGTGGAGGAACTGCCGCAAGGGCTCGATACGGTCCTCGGGGAAGGCGGCGTGCGCCTTTCCGGGGGTCAGAAGCAGCGGCTCGCCCTGGCGCGCGCCCTGATGGGCGATCCGCAGGTGCTGCTGCTCGACGAGGCGACGAGCGCGCTGGACACCGAATCCGAACGCATGATCCAGAAGGCCATCGAATCCATCGCCCATAAGTTCACCATCGTCATCGTCGCCCACCGCCTGTCCACGGTGCGCAAGGCCGACCGCATCTTCGTCATGGAACGCGGGCGCATCGTCGAGAGCGGCTCTTACGATGAATTGCTGGCCAGGAACGGCCGCTTCGCGGAACTGCACGAACATCAGTTTGCCTGAAGTGGTGGTGAACGGTTCCATGGTCATCTGGCTCACCGGCCTCGCCGGCTCCGGCAAGACCACCGTCGGCCGCCACCTGTACGCCCTGTGGAAGCCCCGGGCCCCGAACACCGTGCTGGTGGACGGCGACGACATCCGCCGCATCCTCGGCCTCGACGACGAGGACCGGGATTACACCGTCGAAGGCCGCCGCCACGTGGCCGAGCGCATCCATGAGATCTGCGCCTGGCTGGATGGCCAGGACATCAACGTGATCTGCTGCACGATTTCCTTTTTTCCCGACGTGCAGGAGAAGAACCGCCGGACCCTTTCGCGGTACTTCGAGGTCTACATTTCCGTGCCCATGGACGTCCTTCGCCGGCGCGACGCCAAGAACCTGTACGGGCCCGCGATGCGGGGCGAGATCAGCAACGTCGTCGGCGTCGATCTGCCGTTCACGCCGCCCGCCGCGCCGGACATGGTCATCGACAACGGCGCCGACGGCGCCGACCTCCGGTCCTTCGCCGCCCGAATTCTGGACAAGGCCCTGGCGCGGTGACGGGCGCGCCGCCCAACGTCCTTTTGCTCACGGTGGACGCGTGGCGGGCCGACCGGCTGAGCCTTTACGGCTATGGGCGGCCGACGACGCCGGTCCTCGACCGCTTCGCCGCCAACGCCACGGTCTGCGAACGGGCCTTTTCCCTGGGGTCGTTTACCCAGGTGGCGTGCATCCAGCTGTTCACGTCGAGCCGGCCGATGTCCTACGGCGGCTACGACGGCGGGGCGGCGGGGCGGCCCGATACCTTGTTCAAGCGGTTCCACGACGCCGGCTACCGGACCTGGGGCCTGAGCACCATCCACTGGGTCAGTCCCTATTACGGATACACCGAGGGCCTGGACGAGGAAATCGGGGTCTTCCACCTGAACACCCTTGTCGGCATGGCGATCACGAATTTGCGCGACACCATGCGCGTCTACCATGAAAAGAGGATTTCCGCCGAAGACATGCTTTCCACGGCCGTCCCGGTGATCCGCCGGCTGTTCGGCAACGTCGACGACTACTGCGACAGGGCGAGGGAAAACGGGCCAGCCTACGCCGCCGACTTCCCCGACTCGAAGGTGGTTCACGACGGCTACGACGAGGGCAAGGTCAAGCGGGTGGTGGCCCGCCACCGCGCAGCGTTCGAGGCGGACGCGCTGGCCTACGTCCATGAGCACTTAGACCCGTTCCCCGACGCCAACGGGTGGATGGTCGCCGACTGGTACTACAGCCGCACGCCGGGCAAGCTGATCCGCGAGGCCGCGTTCCGCCTGACCAACCGGCTTCTTGGCTTTGTCGACCCGCGCCGTGCGGCGCTCCGCGCCAACCGCATCCGGCTGGCCGTCGACGCCCATGCCATCGCCCGCAAGGTCACCCGTCAGTTGCACAATCGCGATCCGGACCGGCCGTTCTTCATCTGGGCCCATTTCAAGGACACCCACCGGCCCTATGTCTCGGGCCCGGGGAGACAGTGGTACAAGCACACGCCGGCCTACCTGGACGCCCTCGGCTACGCCCGGGACCTGGACCCGGCGGCGGTCTTCCGGACCGAGTCCCCGCGCACCGAAGAACAGTGGGCCACGGCCTCGGCGCTGTATGACGCCGCGCTGCGCTCCACCGACGAGGCCATGGGCCGCATCCTGGACGCGGTGGAAGGACTTGGCCTGGGCGACAACACGGTGGTCTGCATCTGCGGCGACCACGGCGAGGAGATCGGCGAGCACGGCGATTACGGGCACCGGTGCATGCCCTACGAGCACAACGTCCGCATCCCCATGCTGTTCCGCCGCGGCCGCGAGGCGGGGAAAAGGATCGATTCGCTGGTCACGGCGCTCGACTGGGCGCCGACGATCGCCGCCCTGGCGGGCGTCGACCCGGCGCCCGGCTGGGAGGGACGTCCGGTGACGTCCGACGACGCCGCCCGGCGGGATCACGTCCTTTTCGAGACCTTTTGCCGGGGCGACTGCATCTTCGAACACCGGCCGCTGTATATGAGCGTCCGCACCCGGCGGCACAAATACATCTGGAAGGAATACCGCGACCCCTTCGACACGTTCAGCCCCGACGGCCACGAGCTGTACGACCTGGACGCCGACCCCGGCGAGCAGGACAACCTCTATCGTCCGGACCATCCGGTGGTGGCGGACTTGAACCCGGTGATCGTCGCGCGGCTCAGGGAAATACCGGAAATCTCGCCGGCCCGTATCGATGCCGCGTTCGCCCCGGCGCGGCCCCAACCCGTGGCCGCGGGCTGAGCGGCCGGCGGCGGAAACAGGCGAGACCGTGTATCCGGCCATCTCCAACATCGCCCTGCCGGCCTATGACCACGCGGCCGAACTGGGCCGGCTGCGGGACCTTGGCATGGAAGGCCTGGAGGTGGCGCCGAGCCGTGTCTGGCGCGACACCTGGCACGGCCTGACGGCGGCCGACGTGAGCGCCTATCGGCACGCGGTCGAGACGGCGGGGCTCAGGGTCGTCGGGTTGCACTCGTTGTTCTTCGATCAGCCGGGGCTCGGCCTGTTCAAGGCGCCGGAGATCAGGCGGCAAAGCCTGGATTTCCTCGAGCACCTGTCCGCCGTCTGCCGCGATCTGGGCGGCCGGACGCTCATCTACGGCTCGGCCCCGGCGCGCCGGCGCGGCGACCTGCCCCTCGAGGACGCCTACGCCGAGGCCATCGGTTTCTTCGGCGACCTGACCCGGCGCATCGGCGGTCACGGGACGTGCTTCTGCTTCGAGCCCCTGGGCCCGGACGAGGCCGACTTCATCAACTCGGCCCTGGACGCGCTCACGGTCGTGGAGGCGGTGGCGAGCCCCGCCCTGCGCATCCAGCTCGACGCCAAGGCCCTGGTCGCCAACGGGGAGGCGGAGGCGGCGACGTTCCGCGCCGTCGCCCCCCTTCTTGTCCACTTCCACGCCAACGATCCCGGCCTTGCCGTGCTCGGCAGCACCGGAGAGGTGGACCACGGGGCCATGGGCCGCATGCTGGGCGAGATCGGCTACGACGGAGCCGTTTCCATCGAGCAGCGCATGGTCAACGGCGACGATCCGCTGGCCGACGTGGCCCGCAGCGCGCACGTGCTGAGGACCTGTTACGGCGGGTGAGACGGCGGGCGCCCGCAACCCCGGAACGACACAGCACGGCCCTTGAAAACGATGGAACATCCCGGTTTGGGCAATGATCGGCGCGGCGAGCTGGTGTTTTTCGGCGCGCTGTTCGTCCTCGCGCTGCTGATGACCCTCAAGTATTTTCCCGGTCTCGAGAATCCCGCCGCCTATGCCGGCAACGTCTTCCAGGCCATCCATCCCGACGCGTTCCCGGGAGACCCCTACATCGGGCCGGAAAGGTCCCTATGGAAGAAGCCCTTTCAACTGTCCCTGTTCTACGTCCTGGTCAAGCTGGGCGGCGAGATATGGCTGGACGACCGTTTCACCGCCGCCGTCTACCTGGGCCTTGTCCTGGCCGGCATGGTCGGCATCGACCGCATCGCGCGGCTGGCCGGCCTCGGCGATGTCCTGCCGCGGCTGGCGGTCCAGCTGGTCTACATGCGCGACCACCAGGCGCTGTCGCACAACGTGACCTTCGCCCACCAGCAGGACGTGAACCATGCGGCCTTCGCCATTCCCGTCATCATCTGGCTCATCTACGCGACGGTGGCGCGGAAAAGCCTGTGGCTGATCCTGTTTCTCTGTCTGCTGCTCGCCGGCATATCGATCAAGAACGCCCCCTGGGTGATCGCCTACTGCCTGATCATCGCCGCGGTCAACGGCGGGAAACGGGACCGGGTGGTCGTCATCGGCGTTTTCGCGGCGGCGCTGGCCGCCTTCTACGTCGCCGTCGTCCACCTGTTCCCCATCCCCGCAGAAGACCGGATCACCGTGTGGAACCTGGTTTTCCGGTACGGAGAAATCGGCTCGGATGCGAATCCGTTTTATTTTACGACACCTCCCTACCATCCGGACCTTCCCACCATGCTGCTCAAGAACGCCGTGTTCGTGGGCCTGTGCCTGTCCGCGGTGTTCGTGCCCGGACCCGATAACGCGGCCCTCAGGAGTTTGCGAATCTTCGTCGGCCTGGGGCTCGGGGTGTGGTTGTTGGGCGGCCTTTACATGTCGTTCGCGCCCGATGGGTGGAAAATCCCCCATGTGCTCCCGTTCTCCCTGGTGCGCAGCCTGGGCTGGCCGCAGACCGTGGCCTACCTGGTGATCATGATCTGCCTCTTCCACTGGCTCAGGCAGGACGAAACCGTCAGGCGCGTCCTCGCCGCGACCGTGGTGCTCGGGGTCCTGCTGGTCATCGGTCCGGGCAATCATGAACTTTGGGCGGCGCTTTTCGTGCTGTCGGCCGCTGTGGTCGTCGCCGGGCATTTCGTCCGCGGGCGCATGGCGGCGGGCGGCGGCGAAGGCGGGAACGCGGCCCTGGGGCCCCTCGGCGGCCGCATCGCGCGGCGCTATCCCCTGGTTTTCGTCCAGGCCCTGACGCTCACCATAGGCGTGGCGTTCGCATCCACCATCTGGTCGCGGCTGCCCTACTGGCGGACGTGGGCGGAGACCGGCGTTTTCGGCTATGCGACGTCCGCCGAGTGGATCGGGGTCGCCGAATACTTCCGCCAGAACACACCGAAGGACGCATCGGTCCTGCCGCTCCAGTACGGCCTCCCCTCCCACCCGCGCAGCAGGGATAAATTGATGGCCGCGCGCTATCTGGCCACCCGCTCGGGCCGGACGACGCCGGTGATCAACGAGCTTTCAGACATGTTCAACCTGGAGGGATGGTATCGGGAACTGCACCAGCAGGAATTGCTGAGGCGCGTAGCGGAAGCGTTCCAGGCGGGTTGGTGGGATGTTGCGGCCCACGAGGTGACGCAACTGGTGCTGGTCCCCGACTATATTGTCTTGCCGAGCGCTATCTGGGACACCCAGAGGCGCGTGAGCGCCGTGAAGATAGACGTCCTGCCCTACGCCGAAGAAGCCCGCGTCAGGGATTACGTCATCCTCCGCCGCGTGCCATGAACGGCAACGGGGGCCGGAGTCGCGGGACGCTTGTTTATCGGGGGCCGGAACCTCTATTTTGCCATGAAGATATTTCACAGCCCCGTGGGTGACCGATAATGGACGAGGTCCAGGAAAGCCGCAGTGAAAGCCGTCCCGCCACCCGGCCGGCCGGGGGCCATGGGCCCGTCGCGCCGCCGTCCGGCGGCGGTGCACCGGCCCCCGACACGGTGCGGGCGGAGTGGGACGCCTACTGGTCCGCCGAACCCTCCGGCATCAAGCGGCTTTACGACGTGATCGCCGTCATCTACCGCCTGTTCATCATCAAGCCGGCCCTGAATCATTACATGAAACGCTATTTCGCGCCCGGAGAGCCCGTCCTTCACGCCGGCTGCGGGGGCGGCCAGGTGGATGTGGACGTGGTCAAGCGGCTGAAAGTCACGGCGCTCGACATCTCGCCGGTGGCGCTGGAGCGCTATCGGGCGCTGAACGGCCCCGACTGCACCTTGCTGGAGGGCTCCATCCTCGACATTCCGGCCGACGCGGGGTCCTTCGCCGGGATCTACAATCTGGGCGTCATGGAGCATTTCTACGAGGACGACATCCTCGACATCCTCAGACAGTTCCACCGGGTGCTCCGGCCGGCTGGAAGGCTGGTTCTGTTCTGGCCCCCCAGGTACGGTCTGCCCAACCGGGTGCTGAGGTTTGCCCACTACCTGATCAACGACGTCTTCAAAAAGTCCCTGAAATTGCACCCGGACGAGTTCAGCCCCATCGAATCCCGGGCCCAGATCGAACGCTGGCTCAACCGGACCGGCTTTTCCCTTGTCGCCTTTTCGTTCGGACCGCGGGATTTGTTCACCCACGTGATCGTCGTCGCGGAACGGGCGCGCAGCCGCCCATGAGCGGGAATGCGGCGCCGCGTCGAAGGCGCGTTCGCCGATCGTCCGGGCGGCCCTCGAAAAATGGATAGGGAACGGGAGCGCGGCGCGGCCATGGTGCAGCGGGTCACCCACAACGACAGGCTTCTTGCCATCATCGTGCCGCGTGATTTCGGCGAGCCCGGGATCAATTTCATCACCGCGGACGACGCCACCCTGCAGCTTGGGCTGCTGAACCATCCGAAATCGACGATCATCCAGCCCCATGCCCACAAGGTCCGTCCCCGGGAAGTCACCGTCACCCAGGAGGTTCTTTTTCTGAGGAAGGGGAAACTGCGGGTCGACTTCTACGACGACGACGAAACGTACCTGGAAAGCCGGATCCTCGAGCAGGGAGACACCATCCTGCTGGTCTCCGGCGGCCATGGTTTCGAGGTCCTGGAGGACGTGGACATCATAGAGGTCAAGACCGGCCCGTATCTCGGCGAAGACGAGAAAAAACGTTTCTGGCCGGCGCGGCAGGCCCCCCTGAAGATCACCGGCTGACCGCGCGGCCCGCATAACGAAGTTTAAGGTCCCGACAATGGCGGATTTCATCCCCGTGAACGAGCCGCTTCTCGCCGGCAACGAACGGAAATACGTGAACGCGTGTATCGACACCGGCTGGATATCGTCGGCCGGGCCGTTCGTTGGCGAGTTCGAAGAGCGGTTCGCGGCCGCCACCGGCCGCGCCCACGGCGTTGCCGTCTCCAACGGCACGGCGGCGCTGGAGCTGGCCGTCGCCGCCCTCGATATCGGTCCGGGCGACGAGGTCATTCTGCCGGCCTTCACCATTATTTCCTGCGCCCTGGCGGTGATCCGGGCCGGCGCCACGCCGGTCCTGGTGGACAGCGACCCCGACACCTGGAACATGGATCCGGCGCAGATCGCCGCCAAATGCACGCCCCGGACGAAGGCCATCATGGTGGTGCACATCTACGGCCTGCCGGTGGATATGGACCCGGTCCTGGATGTGGCCCGTTCCCATGGCCTGAAGATCATCGAGGACGCGGCGGAAGCGATCGGACTGTCCTACAAGGGCCGGCCGTGTGGAAGTTTCGGCGACATCAGCACCTTCAGTTTCTACGCCAACAAGCACGTGACCACGGGCGAAGGCGGCATGGTGACGACCGACGATCCCGCCCTTGCCGAGCGCTGCCGGTCGTACAGGAACCTGTGCTTCGGCCCCCAGCGGTTCGTCCATGAGCGGCTCGGCTGGAACATGCGCATGAGCAATATCCAGGCCGCCCTGGGCCTGGCCCAGCTTGAGAGCCTGGACGTGACCGTCGATCGCAAGAATCGAATGGGCAAGCGCTATTTCGAGTTGTTGAGCGGTGTGGACGGCGTGCAACATCCCCTGCCCCGCACGGACCATGCCGAGAACGTGTACTGGGTTTACGGTCTGGTGCTCGCCGATGATGTGCCGTTCGACGCCAACGAGGCCATCGCGCGCCTGGCCGGGCGCGGCATAGGCGCCCGTCCCTTCTTCTGGCCCATGCACGAGCAGCCGGTGTTCAGGGATATGGGCCTGTTCCCGGGCGAATCGTACCCGGTGGCGGAAAATCTTGGCCGGCGCGGTTTCTATGTGCCGAGCGGCGTCGCGCTTTCCACCGGGCAGATGGATCGCGTCGCCGAGGCCGTGCGGGAAATCCTGAAATGAACCGGGTCGGGGGCGTCCGGGCCGCTTTTTCAATCCGGGCGCAGGCGGGCGGCGACGATACGGACGCAATATTTGACACCGAGCCACAAAAATCCGCCCAGACTGGGAAAGGATTTGGAACTTCCCCCCTGTCTGGCACACAGGACGTAGGGCACCTCGCAGACCTTCAGTCCCTTGCGGCAACATCCATAGACGAATTCGATGAAGAAGTCCCCGAAGCCGTAGGGTATGGGCATGACCGCGTCGAAAACGGAGCGCCTGACGACGGTGACGCAGCTGTCGTAGTCCTTGATCCCGTACCCGAGCAACAGGTTGGCGAACCCGTTGACCAGACGACTGGCGAACACCCGGAAGGGATGCCGTTCGTCTCCCCCGCCGGGGACGAAGCGCGACGCGATGACAACGTCGTAATCCTTTGTCTTTTCGATCATGTGGGGAAAGTATTTCGTTTCGATGCTCATGTCCGCGTCGATCCAGCCGACGAGCCGGCCGCGGCTCGCCATGATGCCGCGCACGATCGCCGATGCAAACCCGACCGTCCGGTGGCGGTGAATGACCCTGACACGGGGATCGTTCAGTTCCTCCACATGGTCCGCCGTGAGGTCCGGCGAACCGTCATCGACGACGATCACCTCGACGGGCTGCGACACATGCCGGAAAATCGCCGCGATCGTCGCCCTGATGTTTTCGCGCTCGTTGAACGTGGCGATGATGATGGAGACCTCGGGCACCTCGGCGGCCGACGGCTGTTGCTGAACGTCCTCGGTCATCGCGACGGTTGCTTGTAAAGCTGGCTGCATGGTTCTGACACTTTCGGGCGGTTACGCCGATGTTCGCTTAATGGATGGGTCTGCTCCCCAAAGAAGAACCTTACGTCGGGCGCTGTCAACGCCCGCGCGCAATCCGCTGGATGGCGCGCCGTGCGGGCGCGCGTCGCCGGATCGCGGCCTACAATCGCTAAACACTATCATCGCATAGAACGTTAACCAAGGACCGGCAGGCGCGACCTCGTCTGTTACCGCATCCGGAAATACCAGTTTGGTGGCACGGACTCCTGATACCATGAAAAAAGCTTTGATACTGGGCGTTACCGGCCAGGACGGCAGTTACCTGGCCGACATCCTTCTGCACAAAGGCTACACCGTGCACGGCATGGTGCGGCGCTCGTCGACGGGCAACACCAAAAACATTCAGCATTTGCTCGACGATGCGGACACCCTCGACAAGCGCTTTTTCGTCGAACGGGGCGACATGGCCGATCCCACGTCCCTGTACAGGATCATCCAGACCGTACGCCCCGACGAGATCTACAACGAAGCGGACCAGGACCACGTCCACTGGAGCTTCGACATGGTGGGGTATTCCTCCGACATCACCGGCTCCGCCGTCGGCAGGCTGCTCGAGATCATCCGCCAGATCGATCCCGGGATCCGGTTTTTCCAGCCGTGCTCGTCCAACATGTTCGGCCGCTGCGACGAACCCGTGCAGAACGAAACCACGCCGTTCAACCCGCAAAGCGCCTATGCCATCGGCAAAGTGACGGCCTATTACTTTACCCGGTATTTTCGCGAGACATACGGCATGCATGCCTCGGCGGGGATCCTCTACAATCATGAATCGCCGAGGCGGTCCACGGACTACGTCACCCGCAAGATAACCAATTCGGTGGCCAGGATCGCTTTGGGCAAACAGGAGCGGCTGGTGTTGGGGGACCTGAGCGCCAGGATCGATTGGGGGTACGCCAAGGAGTACATGGAGGCGGCGTGGACGATGCTGCAACAGCCCGCGGCCGACGATTACGTCATCGCCACGGGAGAGGCCCATTCGGTGGAAGAGTTCGTCGACGAGGCGTTCGCCAACGCCGGCCTGAACGCGGCCGATTACGTCGATTCCGACAAGGCCCTCTTTCGCCCGGCGAACACCAGCGTCCTGGTCGGCGACACCACCAAGGCGCACCTGAAATTCGGCTTCGAGGCGAAGGTGCGCTTCAAGGACCTGGTGAAGACCATGGTCGACGAGGACATGGCCCTGGAATCCCGGCGTGAGTCACGATAACCCCCCCGAAAATGCCGGTCCCGGGTCCGCCGGGACGGCGGCGGCGATGCAGGTGATCGAGCACACCCGGTGCCGGCTGTGCGGGTCCGAAGACCTGGACGACATCCACTCCTTCGGGGATTTCTACGTCTCCAATTTCGTCGACGAGGCGCACAGCCGCGAATGCCTGAAGGCGCCGCTCGACCTGATCATGTGCAACCGATGTACCCTGCTTCAGCTCAGGCACACGGCGCCCATGGAACTGATGTACGCGCGCCATTACTGGTACCGCTCGGGGGTTACCGAGACCATGCGGACGGCCTTGCGCGACGTCTCCGCGACCATCGAGGGGATGGTCGGTCTCGGCCCGGGAGACGTGGTGCTGGATATCGGGGCCAACGACGGCACCCTGCTCGCCAGCTACGCGGCCCGGGGGATCGTCACCGTCGGCTGCGAGCCGGCGGACAACCTGATCGCCGACCTGGAAAAGAGGGCCGATCACGTCATCCACGACTTCTGGACGGCGGAAGCCTACCGCTCCGTCGCCGGGCCGGCCGGACTGGGGAAAGCCAGGGTGATCACGGCGCTTGGCATGTTCTATGACCTGGAGGACCCCGGCCGGTTCATCGCCGACGCGCGCGAGGTCCTGGCCGACGACGGCATATTCGTCGCCCAGCTCATGTGCCTGGCGACCATGCTGGAGAAGAACGACCTGGGCAACATCTGCCACGAACACCTGGAGTACTACTCCCTCGATTCCCTCAAATTTCTTTTTGAATCGAACGGGCTCGAGATGTTCAAGATCGAAGAGAACGACGTCAACGGCGGCAGTTACCGGATTTTCGCCCGCCACCACAAGGGCACCGGCGTCGACTACGACGAACACGTTTCCATCGACGACATCCGGGCCTTCATCGCCCGGCTGGAAGAGAACAAGCGCCGCTGCGTCGGCTTCATCCGGGACGAGGTCGCCAAGGGCAAAACCGTTTACGTGTACGGGGCGTCGACCAAGGGCAACACGATCCTGCAGTACTACGGCCTGGATTCAACCGTGATCACGGCGGCCTCGGAGCGCAGCCCGGAGAAATGGGGCAAGTACACGGTCGGCACGTGGATCCCCATCGTCTCCGAGGCCGAAGCGCGCGACGCCGCTCCGGATTATTTCCTGGTCCTCCCGTGGGCGTTCTTCGACGAGTTCTACGACAGGGAAAAACCGTGGCGGGAGAAGGGAGGCAAATTCATCGTCCCGTTGCCTGAGTTCCGCGTCGTCGATTGATACCAAGGAGCGCGGACAGGGGCCGGGCGGGAATGTTCCACCGCGCTCAGCGGGACAGGATCATGTATCCCTTGCCGTGCCGGTTGACCTCGGATCTCAGCACGCCGAACCCGTGCCCGAGGAAGACGTCAGGGTGACCGGGATTCACATAGACGACGGATATCGGCCTTTTGAATTCCGCCGTCGAGGCGACGATGTTCGTCACCACGGGCCCGAGGATCTCCTCGTCGAACGGATCGGTGAAATAAAAGACGTTGGCGTCACGGGGAACGGGGAACCGGGCCGCATCGGACTGAACGATCTGCCATTCAGGAGACCGCTTTCCCCGCCTGCGGTAATACTTCGCCAACGTGTCCGACGCCCTGGCGCAGAGGGTTTCGGACAGCTCGACGCCGATGATCCTGCGGAACGGGAACTGGGAGGCGAAAAACATCATCCGTCCCAGGCCCGACCCGAAGTCGACGAAAACGCTGGCCGGGTAATCCACATCCAACTGTTTGAAGGCCCTGTGGGCGAAATAATAGGGACACGGTATATAAATGTTCCCGTGCTGCTTGAAATATTCCTCGATATCCATGTCATCGAAGGGAATAATTTCGGTGGTCTTCGATGCGAATTTCGTTTCATAAAAGATTTCGAACAGGGCCATGGGAACGGCCCTCAGGACACCGTATTGATGGATCGATTCGAAACCCCTTTGCACGAACCTGGCCTTGGCTTTCAGTCCTTCCATACCGGCTTGCCCCGTTTCGGCGCCTCCCGTTTACGATGATCGGCCGTCTCGACATGCCGCCCCAAATCGGGGCCGACACTAACATTACCTGTGAAACTGGTTCGGAAATTTGTGAACGATGAGTGACAAAATCGCGTTGATCACCGGAGTTACCGGTCAGGACGGCGCCTATCTGGCCGAGTTCCTGATCAAGAAAGGCTACACCGTCCATGGGATCAGGCGGCGTTCGTCCTCGTTCAACACCGGGCGCGTCGATCATCTGTACGAAGACCCCCACAAGACCGGCGTGCGCCTGTTTCTTCACTACGGCGACATGACGGACGCGGCCAACCTGCTGCGCCTGGTGCAGACCATCTGTCCGACGGAAATCTATAATCTGGCGGCGCAAAGCCACGTGCAGGTGAGCTTCGATTCGCCCGAATACACGGGCAACGTGGACGCCCTGGGGACGCTGCGCCTGCTCGAGGCGATCCGCATGCTCGGCCTGGGGGCGAAGGTCCGGTTCTATCAGGCGTCCACGTCCGAGATTTTCGGCAACGCCACCGAGACGCCGCAGAACGAGAACACCCCCTTCCGCCCCAACAGTCCCTATGCGGTGGCCAAGCTTTTCGCCTACTGGATCACCGTGAATTACCGGGAGGCCTATGATTTCTTTGCCTGCAACGGCATCCTGTTCAACCACGAGGGACCGACCCGGGGCGAAACCTTCGTCACCCGCAAGATCACCCGCGCCGTCGCCGCCATCGAACTGGGTCTTCAGGACAGGCTGTATCTGGGCAACCTGGACGTGGAGCGCGACTGGGGCCACGCCCGCGATTACGTGGTCGGCATGTGGCTGACCCTCCAGCAAACGGAGCCCGGCGACTACGTCATGGCGACGGGCGAAAGCCACACCGTGCGCGAGTTCGTCGAACTGGCCTTCGCCGAGGTCGGCCGGCGCATCGAGTGGAAAGGCAGCGGGCTCGAGGAAAAAGGCATGGACGCCGCCACCGGCACGGTGCTGGTCGAGATCGATCCCCAATACTTCCGGCCGACCGAGGTCTACCGGTTGCAGGGCGATTCGACCAAGGCGCGCGAGAAACTGGGCTGGCGCCACAAGACGCGCTTCCCCGACCTGGTCCGCGAGATGGTGGCGGCCGACCTGAAGAAGACGGCCACGGAAAACGGCCTGGAAACCGGCCCGTCGGGAACCTCCCTTGATGACACCGAGGCGTGAGAATTGCGCGCCGGCGGCGGAGCGGCGATGACCCTTTTGCTCCATCGTTCCCGGGACCTGCCGGACCCGGGCGCGTACCGTTTCTGGTTCCCGACCACGGGGACGGACGTCGCCCTGGACGCGGAGCGCAAGCTGCCCCGCCTGGCGGCGCGGCTGGAGGGCGCGTTCAACGCCTGCCGGACCCTGTGGTGGCGGCTCGGGCGCGAGATGGGCGCGGCCAGGACCGCCGAGATCGCGGTGACGCCCACCGGCAGCTCCATGGGCTCCGACTTCGGCGTCATGCTGGCGTGGTCCCGCCTGGCCGGGGAGATGGCCGCCGGGGACGAAACCTGTCTCGCGGTGTGCGACGACCCATGGCTGTTCCGGCACCTGGCCGGGTTACCGGGGGTGCGGGCCGGGCGGCCGCCCCCGTTGTGGGCGCGGCGGGCGCGCCTGCGCCTGAGGGGGGTGCTGGCGCGGTGCAGGGTCAGCCTGTCGGTCGCCATGGCCGCCCTGCGCCTGGGCCGGTTCCGCGGGGCCCACGCCGAAGGCGATTCGGTGCTTCTGGTCTATGGACACCCCTTGAGCGACAGCCAGGGCTTCGACGCCTACTTCGACGACCTGATGGAGCGGCTGCCGGCGGTAAAGCGGCTTCTGCACACCGACTGCCCGGCGCGGCGGGCGCTGGAACTGACCGGTGACGGCCGCACCGCAAGCCTGCACGGGTGGGGAAGCCCGCTCAGCGCGCTCGGGCTGGTGGCCGTGCGCTGGCGCCCGGAGCGGCGCCATACGGAAGGCCCCTACGGGTGGCTGGTGCGCCGGGCGGCGGAGAAGGAGAACGGGGGCGGCACACCGGCCATGAACCGCTGGTCCCTTCACTGCCAGGAGCGGTGGCTGGCGTCGGCGAAGCCCTCGCGCATCGCCTGGCCGTGGGAGAATCACGCCTGGGAACGGGGCCTGTGCCGCGCCGCGCGGCGCCTGGGCGTGCGCACCATCGGCTATCAGCATGCGGTGATCGGTCCGCACAAGCTCAACTACTCGACCGCCTCCAACCCGGACGGCCTGGACAGCGTCCCCGATCTCGTGGTCGCCAACGGGCCGGCCTACCGTGCCGAGGCGGCGGCCTGGGGCGTTCCCGAAGAGCGCCTCGTCATCGGTGGCGCGTTCCGTTTCCGGCGCTCCGAAAAGGACCTCTACGATGCCCACGGACCGGTGTTCGTTCCGCTGTCGTCGAATCCGGACGAGGCCCGCCAACTGGCGGCGGCGGCCCGGACCGTCGCCGACAGCGGGCGCGCCGTGCTGGTCAAGGACCATCCCCTGTACCCGCTGAATTTCAGGGAATCGCCAAACCTCTCGCGCACCACGGTGCCGATGGCCGGGCACGACGGGCTGTCGGCGGTGCTGTACACGACCGGCACGTCGGGGCTCGACGCGTTGCTGGAAGGCCTGCCCACCTTCCGTCTGATGCTCGAGGACCGCATCGCCATCGACATCCTGCCGGCCGGGGCGGAGGCGACGCCGGTCACCGCGGACGGGGTGGTGGAGGCGTTGCGCTCGGCCGTCCGCCCGCGCCGCCTGGAATGGGAGAGCGTGCTTTCGCCGCCGGACATGGACCTTTGGCGCCGCCTGCTCTCGGGCGACGGGGAGGCGGGCGAACGCCGCCGGCCGGCGATGAAGGAAGCGTCGTGACCGAGGGCCCGGTGCGCTGCGCCCTGATCGGCTGCGGGCGGATCGCCGGGCACCACTGCCGTTCCCTTGCCGCGGTGGACGGGGTGGCCCTGGCCGCCGTGTGCGACCTGGTCGACGAGAAGGCGCGCGCCTACGGCGAGGAGTTCCAGGTCCCGTATTTTACCAACTACCACACCATGCTGGCGGAAGTTCCGGACATCGACGTCGTCGCCGTGATCACGCCCTCGGGCATGCACCTGGAACACGGCCTGGACGTGATGGGGCGCTACGGCAAGCACGTGATCATGGAAAAGCCCACCTTCATGCGCCCCGAGCAGCTTCACGAGGCGTACGGGACGGCCGACCGCCTGGGCCTCCACATCTTTCCGGTGTTCCAGAACCGGTACAACAAGGCGGTGAAGCGGGTGAAAACGGCCGTGGGAAACGGCGAGCTGGGAGATATCCGGATCATGGCGGTGCGCGTCCGCTGGTGCCGGCCCCAACGGTACTACGACATGGCGCCCTGGCGCGGCACCTATTCCCACGACGGCGGGGCGCTGACCAACCAGGGCATCCATCACGTCGACCTGCTGCGCTACCTCGGCGGCGAAGTGACGCGGGTGAACGCCACCATGCGCACGCTCGGCGCCGAGGTGGAGATCGAGGACACGGTGGTCGCCACCATGACCTTCGTCAGCGGGGCGGTGGGGGTCCTGGAGGTGACCACGGCGGCGCGCCCCGACGATTTCGAGGCGTCGCTCAGCATCGTCGGCTCCAAGGGCCTGTCCCAGATCGGCGGCATCGCCGTGAACGAGTTGCAGGTGTTCACCCCCGATCCCGAAGCCTGCGCCGCGAACAGCGAGGATTTCGTCGGCATCGGCGGCCACGGCGCCATCTACGGCTACGGCCACGGCGACATGTACCGGGACATCGCCGCCTTTTTCCGCGACGCCACGCCGTACCCTGTGAGCCGCGAGGACTGCCTGGGCACGCTCAAGCTGCTGCACGCCTTTTACCGTTCGGACGAGGCGGGAGGGTGGGCGGACGTGGACAGCCCGGCCCAGTCGACCCGGCTGGGCCGGCCCGACGAGGCGGTGGCCAGGCTGTATCGCACGCCGCCGCCGGGCCCGGGTGTCGGGGCGGTGTCCGGTGAAGGACGATAGGGGAGCGGTGACGGAAGCGGCCGGTGACCATGGAAAACGCATCGTCTGACGACCATCCGCTGACCATCGTCGACATCGGCGCCAGCGGCGGCATCCATGCCCGGTGGAGCGCATCGCCGTGCGCCTTGCGGGCGGTATTGTTCGAACCCGACCCGCGGGAATTCGACACCCTGACATCCATGGCGCCGGACAACTGGACCGTCATAAACTCGGCGCTGTCGGACCACAGCGGGGACATCGAATTTCGTTTGGCCAGGAAACAGCAGGTGTCGTCCGTGTATCCGCCGAACCAGGCCATCCTGGAAAAATTCCCCGACCCGGAGAGGTTCCATACGGTAAAGACCATAAAAATCCGCGCCGATACCCTGGACAACCAACTGAAGGCCAACGGAATCCAGGACGTCGACTTCATCAAGATCGACGCCGAGGGATACGCCTTGCCCATCCTGAAAGGGGGCGGGGAATCCTTGCGGGCCGTGATCGGCCTGGAGCTGGAGGTGGAATTCCTTCCCTTGCGCCAGGGCCAGCCCTTGTTTCCCGACGTCCACGGGTTCGTCCAGGAACGGGGCTTCGAGCTCGTCGACCTGAGACGGTATTTCTGGCGCCGCGCCGGCACCGGGAACTACGGCAACACCATGAAGGGGCAGTTCGTCTTCGCCGACGCGCTGTACCTGAGGACGCCGGAACGGGTCCTGTCCATGCCCGGCATATCGGAGGCGAAGATATTCCGCGCCGTTGTCGTATACCTGTCGTATGGGTATTTCGACCTGGCGGAGGTCCTGTCCCGGTCGGCCGGCGCCAAAGGTTTGCTGTCGTCCGCTACGTCGGCGAAGATCGAGACCCTGCTGAACAAACGGCGGAACAAAACCCGGCTTCCGGATTTCAGGGGAAAAGGACGGATCCACAACGTTCTTGCACGGATCGCCGATGTGTTCGCCGTCGGCGGCGAGGGCGGGGCGTACTCGGGGACCGACCCGAAAGTGGGGAACCTGTGAGGTCGGCCCGGCAAGCGGCGGGGCGGCGGGTCCGGCCCGCCGGCCGAGAAAACGGACATCGACCATGACCGAACCCATGACCGAACCATTGCGCGTCGGCATCGCCGGCTACGGCATCGTCGGAAACCGGCGCCGCCATTTCATCGACCTGC
>JADFHR010000179.1 GCA_022567015.1 Pseudomonadota bacterium | reverse complement strand
GCCTTGGTAAGCCGCCGTTGCGGTCGCGTATGCGGCCCGTCGGAGGGCGTCGAAAAGTTTTGACGATGCGCCGCATCGCCTGCAACTTTCCTCCTGCCCGACGAGCCGCCTACGCGATCTCTATGGGCCATGATCAGCGCCCCTTGGTATAAACCATGACACCGGGCGAAATCGCGTATTTGGCGCTGGTTATCGGGGCGGCGGGCGTTTTCGCCGCAACCATGCTCTGGGTCATGCGCAAAACCGGCAGATAGGGAACCCTGCGCCGCCTTTACTCCCGGCGTTGCGCCGCCGCCCTGAACGCGCCGAGGGGCGACGGACAGGCGGACAGCGCCTTGCGCAATCGCCCCGTCAGGCCGGGGATGCGCATGATGTCGCCGATACGCCGGTCGAGGAACCCCCAGGTGTCGGCGAAACCTTCCGAATCGTCCGCCAGCCAGTAAAGCACGGTCGTGGTGTAGACCGGCGTCAGCAGGGCGCGCTTGGTATAGAAGTTGAAATCCGTCGCCTCGTCGCCGGCGGCGTACCACATGGCGCTCACCGTGCGCCATGTGCACTTGGCCGCCAGGCCCGCGTTGAAGGGCAGGGCGAGGAACGAAAGCAGCCGGCGCACCGCCTCGCGGTGCGGGGCGTTCTGCTCGAGGCGCACGCGCACGGCCGTGGCGATGCGGTCGCGCACGCGCAGGCC
Organism: Pseudomonadota bacterium; assembly: GCA_022567015.1. Taxonomy (GTDB): domain Bacteria; phylum Pseudomonadota; class Alphaproteobacteria; order Rhodospirillales; family 2-02-FULL-58-16; genus JACZQZ01. The sequence continues at coordinate 6,118 of JADFHR010000179.1, read as the reverse complement.
GGGCAGGTCCCGCTTTTCCAGTTCCTCCAGCATCCGCCGGTCCGCATAGTCCGAGAAGTGCGCCGCCACCTCCGTCATGCCGCCGGGAAAGGCGCGCAGGGCCATGTCGGGTGTGAGCCCGGCGTCGGCGACGCCGCGCCTGAGGGCGCCCCGCGTCCAGCCGTCGAACGGCACGTGGGGCAGGGCGGCGAGCAGGACCTTGTCCCGGGTTGCCTGAATGTCCATGGCTTTTCCTTTCCCGGCGGCGGGCCCCCGCCCGCGCCTAGAGAGTCTCCGCGCCGCCGGGGGGCAGGTGGCGGCGCATTTCCTCGGTGAATCCGAACAGGGTCAGGTCGGGCATGCGCATGGGATAGAGGATGCCGTCCAGATGGTCGCATTCGTGCTGGACCACGCGGGCGTGGAAGCCCTCGGCGGTGCGCTCGATGGCCTCGCCGTCGGGGTTGAGGGCGCGATAGCGGATGCGCACATACCTGGGCACCGCCCCGATCATGTCGGGCAGGGACAGGCAGCCCTCCCAGTCCACCGCCACCTCGTCGTCCACGGGCTCCACCACCGGGTTGATGAGCACCGTCGGCGGCCGCGGCCCGCCGGCCCCGCCGTCGCCGCCTTCCCCGCCGTTCCCGCCGTCGCCGCCTTCCCCGCCGTTCCCGCCGTCGCCGCCTTCCCCGCCTTCCCCCGCCCGGCCCTTGGGCATGTGGAAGATCACAACGCGCTTGGGCACGTGCACCTGGGGCGCCGCCAGGCCGGCGCCCGCCGCGTCCGCCAAGGTCTCGATCATGTCGGCGATCAGGCGGGCGATTTCCGGCGCGCCCGCGTCCGCCACCGCCTCGGCGGGCGCCTGCAGAACCGGGTGCCCCATGCGGGCGATTTTCAAAATAGCCATGAATCCCCTGGGTCTGCGACAACCCGCCTATCATGCCCCGCCCGGGCCGGGCCGCCAAGCCGGCTTTTCATGACCCCGTGCGGCACCGCCGGACCTTCACAACGCCGCCTCGATGTGATAGAAGGCCCCCCCGGTCCGAACGGACCCGTATTGAAACCGTAGGGGAGATTTTGCCCATGGATAGAAGGACCAGAAAACCGTGCTTGTCACCGTCCGCGATAACAACGTAGATCAAGCCCTCAAGGCCCTGAAGAAGAAGATGCAGCGCGAAGGCATCTTCCGGGAAATGAAGCTAAGGCGTTCCTACGAAAAACCCTCCGAGCGCAAGGCGCGGGAAAAGGCGGAAGCCATCCGCCGCGCCCGCAAGCTCGAGCGCAAGCGCCTCGAGCGCGACGGCTTCTAAGGGCCGGCCGGCGGCGACGCCCGGCCCTCTCCACAACAGTCCTCCAACCAACGCGTGGCGCACCGTTCTTCCAGCCGCATGGCGGAAAAGGGCGCGGTGTCCCCTCGCGCCCGCAGTGGGTGCAGCGGCGGAACGGGCCAAGAGGAAAAGGAGGGCGTCTACTGGGGTGGATCAGAAAAGGAATACGTACGCCAGGGCGGCAATGATTGCGAAGAAAAATTAGACCTTGTTCCGCGGGCGGTTGCTGCCGGGATAGAAGAACACCGAATGCCATCCTGGCGGCCGTGGAAAGCCCTGCCGCTCCAGGAACACCTCAGCCAGGGTGTTTGACATGCCCCGTTCAGCCATGAGGTGTTTTTTCACCTTTGCGCGTTCCTCGTGCATTTCCAGTTCGTCGGCCACGGACTCCTCATACCAAGGGTCGCTGGCGCAGCCGGTCTCTTCCGGAATCTGTCAACGTCACCGTTCGCTGTCGGGAAAGGGAAACTCCTCAAGGTAGAGCTCCGTTGCCTCCTAAAGGTTGGCCAGCGCCTCGTCGATGGTCCCGCCCTGGCTGACCGTGCCGACCTCGGGACATTCGGCCACGTACCAGTCCCCTTCCCGGTCCAGCACTGCGGTGAAGGTGTGTATTTGCATGTCTGCCTCGTCGCCGCCACCCAGGATCCCTTACCCCAGCGCCTGGACGATCTGCTCGCTCATCTTCTTGGCGTCGCCGAACAGCATCATGGTGCTGTCGGCGTAGAACAGCGGGTTGTCGACGCCGGCGTAGCCCGGCGACAGCGAGCGCTTGACGAACAGCACCGTCGCCGCCTTCTCCACGTCGAGGATGGGCATGCCGGCTATGGGGCTGGTCGGGTCGGTCTTGGCGACCGGATTGGTGACGTCGTTGGCGCCGATGACGAAGGCGACGTCGGCGGCGGCGAACTCGTGGTTGATGGCGTCGAGCTCGAAGACCTCGTCGTAGGGCACGTTGGCCTCGGCGAGCAGCACGTTCATGTGGCCCGGCATGCGCCCGGCGACCGGGTGGACGGCGTAGGCCACGTCGACGCCGCCCGCCTTCAGCACGTCCGCCATCTCGCGCAGCGCGTGCTGGGCCTGGGCCACCGCCATGCCGTAGCCGGGCACGATGATGACCTTGTTGGCGTTCTTCATGATGAAGGCGGCGTCGGCGGCGCTGCCCGACTTCACCGGGCGGTCGGCGGCGGAGGCGGCCGCCGCCGGGCCCGCCGTCTCGCCGCCGAAGCCGCCGAGCAGCACGTTGAAGATGGAGCGGTTCATCCCCTTGCACATGATGTAGCTGAGGATGGCGCCCGACGACCCGACCAGGGCGCCGGTGATGATCAGCGCCGGGTTCGAGAGCGTGAACCCGATGCCCGCCGCCGCCCAGCCCGAGTACGAGTTCAGCATGGATACCACCACCGGCATGTCCGCGCCGCCGATGGGGATGATGATCAGGAAGCCAAGGGCGAACGCCAGCGCGGCGAGCAGCCAGAACGCGGTGTGGGATTCGCCCGCCGCCAGCCACATGATCGCCACCACCATCGCGATGCCGATGCCGGCGTTCAGCGGGTGCTGGCCCTTGAACTGGATGGGGGCGCCGCCCATGATCCCCTGCAGCTTGGCGAACGCGATCACCGAGCCGGAAAACGTAACCGCGCCGATGGCCGTGCCCAGGCTCATCTCGATCAGGCTGACCGCCGGGATGGCGCCGACGGTGCCGATGCCGTAGGCCGCCGGGTTATACAGCGCCGCCGCCGCCACCAACACGGCGGCCATGCCCACCAGGCTGTGGAAGGCGGCGATAAGCTGGGGCAGCGCCGTCATCTGGATACGCCGCGCCACCACCGTGCCGATGCTGCCGCCGATGAGCACGCCGAGGATGATGTAGCTGAAACTGACCACGCCCGGGTCCACGAGCGTGGTGATCACGGCGATGACCATGCCGGCGACGCCCCACATGTTGCCCTTGCGCGCCGTCTCCGGCGAGCTCAGGCCGCGCAGGGCCATGATGAAGCAGACGGCGGCGGTCAGGTAGGCGAGCCCGCTGAAACTTCCACCCATGGGTCGCCCCTACTTCTTTTTCTTGAACATGGACAACATGCGCTGGGTGACGATGAAGCCACCGAAGATGTTGACCGAGGCGAGGGTCACGGCGAAAAAGCCCATGACCTTGGCGAAATCCATCTGGGCCGGCCCGACGGCGAGCAGGCCGCCGACGATGATGACCGAGGAGATGGCGTTGGTGACGCTCATCAACGGCGAGTGCAGGGCCGGCGTCACGCTCCACACCACGTAGAAGCCGACGAACACGGCCAGCACGAAGACCATAAACAGGAATATGAACGGGTCGCCCCCGGTCTGCGCCTGGCTGGTCACCAGCTCGCTGGCCTCGCCGGCCATCTCGGCCGCCTTGCCGGCCAGGGCCGCCGCCTCGTCGGCCAGGGCCTTGGCATGATCCGCCAGGGTCGCCGGGTCCATGGCTACTTCTCCTTCCCCTTCCCCGTCAGGTCCGGGTGCACCACCTTGCCGCCTATGGTCACCAGGGCCCCCTTGATGATCTCGTCGTCGCGGTCGATGTTCAGCGGCTTGCCCTTTTCGCCGACCAGCGGCGTGATGAAGTTGAGCAGGTTCCGGGCATACAGCGCGCTCGAATCCTCGGCCAGGCGGCTGGGCACGTTGGCGTGCCCGACGATGGTGACGCCGTGCCGCACCACCACCTTGCCCGACACGGACAGGGCGCAGTTGCCGCCCGTCTCCACGGCCAGATCGACAATCACCGAACCGGGCTTCATGTCCTTGACCATGGCCTCGGTGATCAGCACCGGCGCCTTCTTGCCCGGAATCAGCGCCGTGCAGATGGCGATGTCCTGTTTCTTCAGGTGTTCGTGGATGGTCGCGTCTTGTTTCTTCTTGTAGTCGGCGCCCATCTCACGCGCATATCCGCCCGCGGTCTCGGCGTCCTTGACCGCATCCGCATCCACCTCGACGAACTTGCCGCCCAGGCTTTCCACCTGTTCCCTGACCGCCGGCCGCACGTCGTAAGCGGTGACCACGGCGCCCAGGCGCTTCGCCGTGGCGATGGCCTGCAGGCCCGCCACCCCGGCACCGAGCACGAACACCTTGGCCGGCGCGATGGTGCCGGCCGCCGTCATCATCATCGGAAAGGCGCGGCCTAACTCATGGGCGGCGTCGAGGACCGCCTTGTAGCCGGTCAGGTTGCTCTGGCTGGTGAGCACGTCCATGGATTGGGCGCGCGTGATCCGCGGCAACAGTTCCAGGGCGAAGGCGGTCACCCCGGCCTTGGCGTAGGCCGCCACGTCGCCCTTGTTCGAGAGGGCCGAAAGGTTGGCGATGAGGACGGCGCCCTTCTTCATCAGGGCGAGCTCGCTGCCCGCCGCGCCGCCGTCGAGGATGGGGGGCTGTACCTTGAACACGATGTCGGCGCCCTTGAGCGCCGCCTGCCCGTCCTTGGCGATGGTCGCGCCGGCATCGCGGTACGCGGCGTCGGTGAACGAGGCGCCGTCGCCGGCGCCCTTCTCGACAACCACCGTGAAGCCCAGGTCCTTCAGCTTCCGCGCCACGTCCGGCGAAACCGCGACCCGCCTTTCGCCGGCGCGGCGCTCCTTCGGTACGGCGATTTTCATACCGTGCTGTCCACAGATTTTCCGACCCCAACGGCCCCCGGCGTTTATGCCCGGTCCGCCGCCGTTTCACAAGCACCGCGTTGCGACAAAAGGCCCGCACAGAGCCTGGCCCGCGCAGAGCCTGGCCCGCGCAGCGGCGGGAGCGGCGGGAACCGTCGGGTGGCGCCGGCGGCGCGCCGTTTATTCACCAACGCGACGGCTCGGAACCGATGATCACGTCGCGCCGCGGATCCCCGTGATCCTTGAGAATCCCTTCCACCTTCTTGATCACCGTGTCCATCGTTTTGAGGTGTTCGCGCACGTCGTCGCGCACACCCGCATCCTCGATGATCTTGAGCGCCCCCCACAGGCCGGTGATATGAAACGACATGGCGTTGACGTGGTCGCGCATGCTGCGCGGGCGCTTGACGTACGCCTGGTGCACGTTGCGCAGGTTGTTGATGAAGATCTTGATCAGCGCCTGGAGGAACGGATCGTACGCGGCAATCTTCGCCTCCAGGGTTTCGCGCGGGATCCTGAGGAGGACGCTGTCCTCCTCGGCCACCGCCGAGGCCATCCTGTTGGCGCCGTCGATGATGGCCATCTCGCCGAACAGCTCCCCATCGCCGAGGGTCGCCAGCCGGATGCTCTCGCCCTCCAGGGCCTTGAGGATCACGACCGATCCGGATTCGACGATGAACATGGCGTCGCCCGGGTCGCCCTCGTAGAAGATGGTGGTGCCCTTCTTGTAGTGCTCCTTCCTGACATCGTCCCCGTGGATAAGCATGACACCGCCGTCGAAAGGTCAATGGGCCGTAATCCCTGGTTTTCCACTTGGCCCCGGACCGGGCGTAGCGCAAGGGGGGCGGCCGCCGGGGCGGCGTCCCTAATCCGACGGCGCGACCCCGGCCGCCTTCAGGGCCTTTTCCTGGCGCCGGCCGAGGTCGGCTTCGTCGAAGTGGTCGATGAGGTCGTGGAACAGGCGGTGCCAGTTGACCTCCGCCTTCAGGTGCATGAACACCGATCCCAGGCCGATGGCGGCACGGTCCATGAGGACGAATTCCCGGGGCGGCGTGACCCCGCCGAGGCGGCGCAGCTCGGCGTGGACCTTGGCCGCCACCTCGGCGCCGTACATGATCCCGGTATCTTCCTGGATCAGCCGCACCTTGTCCTGCAACAACGGCCCGTACACATAGTGGGCCCATTGGT
>JADFHR010000178.1 GCA_022567015.1 Pseudomonadota bacterium | reverse complement strand
CCCCCGGTGGCCCCCCGGGGCGTCGGGAAGGCTTTCCGATGGGCCGCCATCGCCTGCGCCTCCCCTCCTGCCGAGGAAACGGGAAAAGCGATCGTAGGGGTGCACTTTAGCTGATACAGGCCACTAGGAGTCGCTTTCCCCCCCGAGCCACACGTGCAAGGCGCAGCAAATTGCCAGTAAGGCTTGCACCGTGCGAAGCATAATGGACGAACGGGCCACCGCCCGGGCCGGAAAGGGCCGGGGACGGCGGACCTCCCCGTATGGCACGGACTTTGCTGTCCAATCCCTTTGCGAAGACGGACGTCGTGTTCATCCAAAGGGGTACCGGGGCCGTGGCTCGGAAGGATTTCCAACAGCTGAAGGTCCTGGTCGTGGACGGCAGCGGGCATATGCGCGACGTCCTCAGGCGGCACCTGTACGCCCTGACCATCGGCAACGTCCGCGAGGCGGCGACCGGGAAAGAGGGGCTCCGGCTGCTCGGCGAATTTACTCCCGATCTGATCATTTGCGACCTGGAATCGGAGGGCGTGGGCGGCCTGGAACTGGTGGCCCGGCTGCGCGCCGGAATCGCCGGCGTGGACCCCCTGATGCCGCTCATCACCGTCACCGGAGCCATCGATGTGGTGGAGGTGCGCGCCCTGTGCGAAGCCGGGGCCGATGCGGTTCTGCCCAGGCCCATCATGCTGAGGCGCCTTTACCTGGCGGTCGTCGACGCCCTGGACAGCTCCCGCGGCGCGTGTGCGCCCCCTCAGGGGCGAGGGCAGGAGGCGGAGAGGTTTTAACCCGCCGCCGTCCGCTGGCGGCGGGGGTGTGGTTGTGCTAAGGTCGCGGCGCTTCGGCAGTATCATTTCAAATTGGGGGGACGTGTATCATGGCCAAAAACGCCAATGGCCTATCGCCCCGTGCCGCGATCCTCGGACTGAGAGGCATCGCCGTGGCGGCCTTGTTCGGCGCCGCGCTTGCATTGGGGGCCTCGCCGGCCGGGGCGGCGCTGTCCGCCGATCAGGTCAAGCGGCAGGTGGAGACGCGATACGGCGTCACGGTGCTGCGCATAGAGGCGGTGACGGAACAGGGCCGGAGCGCCTACGCCGTCACCATCATGAACCCCGGCGGCGCCTTCAACGAGGCGTTCCAGGTCAACACCTTGGTCATCGACGCGGAAACCGGGCGGCCCATCGTCCAGTACCGCCAGGGCCCCGGCGGTATGCAGGCGGCGGCGCCCCCGGTGTCGTCCAGGACCCGTCCGAACACGGGGTCGACGCCGTAGGCGGGACACCGGCGGGGCGCGGGCCCTTGGCGGTCATCCGGTGAACGCCTGGATTCCGGTCTGGGCGCGGCCCAGGATCAGGGCATGGATGTCGTGGGTGCCTTCGTAGGTGTTGACGGTTTCCAGGTTCATCATGTGGCGGATGACGTGGAACTCGTCGGCGATGCCGTTGGCCCCGTGCATGTCGCGGGCCATGCGGGCGATGTCCAGGGCCTTGCCCGCGGAATTGCGCTTGATCAATGAGATATTCTCCGGCGGGCAGCGGTCCTCGTCGAGCAGCCTGCCCACCCTCAGGCACGCCTGCAGGCCGATGGTGATCTCGGTCTGCATGTCGGCCAGCTTCTTCTGGATGAGCTGGTTGGCGGCCAGCGGGCGGCCGAACTGCTTGCGGTCCATGGTGTACTGGCGCGCCGCGCGCCAGCAGAACTCGGCCGCGCCCAGCGCTCCCCAGGCGATGCCGTAGCGCGCCTTGTTCAGGCAGCCGAAGGGGCCGGCAAGGCCCTGGATGTCGGGGAACATGTTCTCTTCGGGTACGAGGACCTCGTCCATGACGACCTCGCCGGTGGACGAGATGCGCATGGAGAACTTGCCCTCGATCTTGGACGTACTCAGGCCCTGCATGCCGTTTTCCAGGATGAAGCCGCGGATGACCCCGTCCAGTTTGGCCCAGATGATGAAGACGTCGGCCATCGACGCATTGGTGATCCACGTCTTGGTGCCGCTCAACCGGTAACCGCCGTCCGCCTTGACCGCCCTGGTTATCATGGCGCCCGGGTCCGAGCCGTGGTCGGGCTCGGTGAGGCCGAAACAGCCCACCCATTCGCCGGTGCCCAGCCTGGGCAGGTATTTGCGGCGCTGATCCTCGGTGCCGTAGGCGTGGATGGGATGCATGACCAGCGACGACTGCACGCTCATGACCGAGCGGTAGGCGGAGTCCACGCGCTCCACCTCGCGCGCCGCCAGGCCATAGCAGACATGGTTGACCCCGGCCCCGCCGTACTCCTCGGGCAGGGTCGAGCCGAGCAGGCCCAACGCGCCCATCTCGTTGACGATGGCGCGGTCGAAGTATTCGTTCCGGTTGGCCTCGAGCACGCGGGGCATCAGCTTTTCCTGGGCATAGTTGCGCGCCGTGTCGCGGACCAGGCGCTCGTCCTCGCTCAACTGGTCTTCCAGGAAGAAGGGATCGTCCCACCGAAAGGGCGTTTTGGGTGCCATGGTTCCATATCCCCCTATGCGCAGGCTTTCGTCCGGCGCCGGTGCCCGGGCGGTCAACGTCCTGTCCGGCCGCATGGAATACACCCGCTTAACCGTGTTGCGGGTGGCGGTCAAGGCGGCCTTGGCGGGCACAGCTCCATCCGCCGGCCCAGGGATGGGACGGGACCTGGAAACCCCGACGGCGGGACCCTAACGGGCCGGCGGCCCGGGCCGCCGGCGCCCGCGTTTTCCTTCAAGGTAGGTGTCCGCCAGAACCGTCGTCAGTATGGTGCGCGGCCTGCCGGCGGAGGTCTTGACCTGGGCGATGTCCACGTTCAGCGAAGCGCCGTCCGAAGGCCACCAGCGGAAACGGCATTCGTCGGTGCCCGACATCTTGCGCCGGATGCATTCGCTGGTGGCCGGCCGGCCGAATCTTCGGGCGAAGCGGGCCTGGAATTCGGCCTCGGTGAAGCTCGGCAAGACCTCGTCGGCGCGGATGCGAAAGGCCTTTTCGCCGTCGTCACGGCTCAGGAACCAAACCGAATAGGGGATGCCGTGAAAGACAAAGGTGGCCGTGGTCTCGCCCGTTTCAGCCGGCGTCAGCGCCAGGGTCGGGTGCAGACGGCGGACGTCGGCGGGCGTCATCCCCAGGGTGACGCCCGCAAGCTGAAGCAGGCCCTCCGTCTTCCCCTGGGTAACCATGGATGCCCAGTCCCAGTCGGTGCCCGTGTCCTCGGTGTCCTCCCTGAGCACCATGGCGATGACCATTCCAAGAACCAGAACCCCCAATACGCAGGCAACCGCCAGGGAGGCCATGTTCTGCACCCGGTGGGGATAGGCATTCCGTGGCGGCGTTCCGCCCTTGTGGCGGTCGCGCGCGGCGGCCGTCGCGGGGTCGGGCCGTGGCCGTGCCGTGGAGCGGCGCGCATGGAGCGGGGCCTTGCGGTGATCGGCAATGGGCAAGGCGGGCCGACGTTCGGGGGAGGGACCTGGATAGCGCACGACCCGCTGTCCGGGCCTGTCAGGATGCCTGAACCGGCATCCCCTGGGGCGAATCGTCCATTGGCTTGGTGGTGAGCAGGCCGCTGGCGATGCTTTTGTCGATGGCGATCAGGGAGTGCAGGTGTTCGGCATTGGGCTCGGCCAAGGCCATGATCGTCTGGCTGTCGACGAAGATGCTGAGGCTGAGGATGTTGGTCTTGAGATCGTCCGGCAGTCCGTTGCCGTCCGCGGCCACGTCCGCCTGGATGAAGGTCCACAGCATCTGGTGGAACTTCAGCGCCGAAGAATAGGCATCGTAATCGTCTACGGCCTTGCTTGCCTCCTCAAGCCTGAACACCGCCTTGGCGAAGGCAAAGCCGTCGATTTCGCGCTGGGACAGGGCGGAGAGTATGACCTGCTCGTATGTGGCGATCTTTTTCGTGGACATCGGACAATTCCTCAAACTGGGCGTTGATGACGCGTTTTCCCACCGTGGTTTCTTCGATAAAAGGGCTGCATCGATTTTTTTTGAGGGTGATTACCCCAGTTGCAACAGGGCGAAAACCGCCGATCCGTTGTCGAACGAGAGACCCAAGGCGGCGAGCGCCAGGTCATGGCGGGTCTGCACGGCAAGCAGGTTGGCCGCTTCCTCTGCCAGGTCGGCGTTGATCAATTTGGCCGCCCCGTCTTCCAACGTGTTGATCAGGTTCTCGGTGAAGGCGAAGCGGGTGTTGATGAGGGCGTTGTTGCCGCCGAGCGTGCTTTGGGTGGTGCGCAACGTGGTCAGCGCCGTGTCGAGCCGGGCGACGATGGTGTCGATTCCGGCGTCGGTGGCGAAGCTGTCGGCGGAGTCGACGGCGCCGATACTCAGCGCGGTCGAATCCGACGCTATCCCGGACACCGTCAGGCTGGCGGTGCCGTCTTCGTTGAATGTCACGGTCAGGTTGTCGGGCGACGCCTTCAGCAGGTTTACGCCGAGGAAGGTGGCGTCGTTGACCAGGTTGTCGATCTGGGTCCTCAGCGAATCGAATTGGGTCTCGGCGGCCGCCCGCAGGGTGTTGGTCGCCAGGGTGCCGTTGGCCGACGTAGCCAGGCCGAGGTCCGTGGCCAGGTCGTTGACGTTGTTGGTGATGACGATGTCCTGGCCGTCGGCGGCGGTGATGACGAGCCCGTTGCCGTTGGAAACGGTCGCCGTCAAGCCGCTGATGGCGTTGATCTTGTCGCGTATGTCGGTGAACGTGTCGCCGTTCTGGTTGACGATGGTGGTGGTCGTCCCGTTGTAGGTGATGTCGAAGCTGTCGTTGTCCTCGGCGCCGGCCAAGGTCGCGGTAACCGACTGCGAAACGTCGGCGACCACATTTCCCGTCACGGTGGTGGCCACGGCCCCGGACACCGCGCCGCCCTTCACCGAAACGGCCAGGCCCCGCATCTGATTGACCAGGGAGATGATGCTGTCGATGGCGGCGACGGCCGCGCCCACCGTGCTCGCGGCCCCGGAGATCCTGTCCTTGATGCCCAACAGGTCGCCGGCGCGGTCGGTCAGGCTTCTGGCATCGAAGAACGCGGTGGCGTTGGTGATCGCGCTGACCCGTACGCCCGTGGACAGACGTTCCGCGATGACGTCGATGAGCGTCCGCGTCCTCTGCACCTGGAGCAGGGTCGTGCGCGTCGCAAGACTGAGGTTGATGTCAGCCATTACGCCTCACCTTCTGCAGGCGGTTCCGTGGCGTGCCGATGTCCCGTTTCGAGACACTGCCTTCACCGCGTCCGCCCCATTAACAGCTCGATCCCTTGAAAAAGCCGAACAGGGAGCAAGGTTCTCTCCCTTAATTATTGTCAGGGAAAGACCAACATAAAATCAATACAATACCTTTGTATAACAAGCAATAGTTTTTATTATACTATTAGTTTATTATACTTTGTCTAAAATTTTATCTAATTTTCGCCGGCTGCCGGGGCGGGATCGCTCCCAGCCCCGAACACCGCCCGGCGGCGATGGCCCAGGGGCCGTTTTCGTGCTAATCCAGTGCCCGTGGAGGGCGTTCGCATGGTCCAGCCCTGATCCCGGAGCGGTGGATGGCAAAGACCCGACCTGAGTGGCCGGAGGACATATTCCGCGCCCTGCGCGATATGGATATCCGGCAGGTGGCCTATGTGCCCGATGCGGGGCATGCCCGCCTGCTCGAGCTGTGCGGGGCCGAGCCGGCGATGACCATGGTGCCCCTGACCACGGAGGAAGAGGGCATCGCGGTGTTGGCCGGCGCCTGGCTCGGTGGCCGGCGCGGCGTGCTGCTGATGCAAAGCAGCGGCATCGGCAACTGCGTCAACATGCTGTCGTTGACCGGGAACTGCCGGTTTCCGCTGCTCATCGTGGTCACCATGCGCGGGCAGGCGGGCGAGACCAATCCCTGGCAGGTGCCCATGGGCCGGATTTCCGGCGATGTCCTCGGCCTGGCCGGCGTCATGGTCCACGGGGTGGACGAGCCGGGCCGGGTCGGGGAAACCGTGACCGCCGGGGGGCGCACCGCCTTCGACGGACCGGCGGCGGTGGCGGTGCTGATCGCGCAAACGGTCGTCGGGATCAAGGATTTCGGGGATCAGGCGGAATAAGCGGTGACGCGGAGCGAGACATATCCCCTGCGCCGGCGCCAGGTCGTCGAATCCCTTCTCGCCGACCGCGGCGACCTGCTGGTCGTCGCCGGCCTGGGTGCCCCGTGCTGGGACGTCACGGCGGCCGGCGATCACGCCCTGACCTTTCCCCTGTGGGGCGCCATGGGGTCGGCGGCGATGATCGGCCTCGGCCTGGCGCTGGCCCAGCCCGCCCGGCGCGTCCTCGTGATCACCGGCGACGGCGAGATGCTGATGGGACTGGGTGGTCTCGCCACCATCGCCGTGCAGGCGCCGGAGAACCTGGCCATCGCCGTCCTCGACAACGAACGCTATGGCGAGACCGGCATGCAGGCGACCCACACGGCCTTTGGCGTGGACCTGGCGGCGGTGGCGGCGGCCGCCGGGCTGCCGGTCACCGGCACCGTCGGCGACGACGCCGGCCTCGGCGCCGCCGTGGCGAAGCTCCGCGGCGCCCAGGGGCCGGTCTTTTTCACCATCAAGGTGCGCGCCGAGGAGCTGCCGCTGGCGCTGCCGCCGAGGGACGGCGTCCACCTGAAGAACCGCTTCCGCAGGGCCCTGCTCGGCGAAAAAGAGGCCGTTTAGGGGTTTATACCAAGGGATGCTGATCATGACCCGTAGAGATCGCGTAGGCGGCTCGTCGGGCAGGAGGAAAGTTTCAGGCGATGCGGCGCATCGTCGAAACTTTTCGACGCCCTCCGACGGGCCGCATACGCGACCGGAACGGCGGCTTACCAAGGCTTTC
>JADFHR010000177.1 GCA_022567015.1 Pseudomonadota bacterium | reverse complement strand
GCGTATGCGGCCCGTCGGAGGGCGTCGAAAAGTTTTGACGATGCGGGGCATCGCCTGCAACTTTCCTCCTGCCCGACGAGCCGCCTACGCGATCTCTATGAGTCATGATCAGCGACCCTTGGTATGAGGTCGGAAGCATGAACGGGAAGACGGAGAGTACCACCATCGCCGCCGGCGAGGAACGGACCTCTGGCGGGGACGGCCCGTCGGCGGGGCGCATGGCGACCGTGCTTCAGGTGCTGCCGGCCTTCGGCGCCGGCGGCGGTGTGGAGCGGGGCGCGGTGGAGATCGCCGGGGCCGTCGTCGAGGCCGGCGGCCGCGCCCTGGTGGCCTCGTCCGGCGGGCCGCTGGTGCACGACCTGAAGCGGGTCGGCGCCGAGCATCACACCCTGCCGCTGCACAGCAAGAACCCGTTGGTCGTCCACGCCAATGTCGGCCGCCTGGCCCGGCTGATTACCGACCAGGGCGTGGACATCGTGCACGCCCGCTCGCGGGCGCCCGCGTGGAGCGCCTATTTCGCCGCCAAAAGGACGGGCCGGCATTTCATCACCACCTTCCACGGAACCTATTCGGCGCCCAACTGGTTCAAGCACCGCTACAACCGGGTGATGACCCGCGGCGAGCGGGTGATCGCCATATCCGGGTTCATTGCCGGGCACATCCGGCAGATTTACGGGGTACCGGCGTCGCGCATCCGCGTCATCCACCGGGGCGTCGACCTGGAGCGCTTCGACACCCGGAAGATCAGCGTCGAACGGGTGGTGGCGCTGGCCAACCAGTGGCGCCTGACCGACGGGGCGCCGGTGGTCATGCTGCCCGGCCGGCTCACCCGCTGGAAAGGGCACACGGTCTTTATCCAGGCCATCGCCAAGCTCAAGCGGCGCGACATCTGCTGTCTGGTGGTGGGGTCCGACCAGGGCCGCACCCGGTACCGCCGCCAGTTGGAGGCCCTGGTGCACGAGCACGACCTGGGCCAGATCGTCCGCATCCTGGACCACTGCGACGACATGCCGGCGGCCTACATGCTCACCGACGTCGTCGTTTCCGCCTCCACCGACCCCGAGGCCTTTGGACGGGTGGTGATCGAGGCCCAGGCCCTTGGCCGTCCCGTCGTCGCCACCGACCACGGGGGAGCGCGGGAGACCGTCATCGAGGGGGAAACCGGCTGGCTGGTCCCGCCCGGCGACGCCGATGCCCTGTCCGCCGCCATCGACCGGGTGCTCGACCTCAAGGAGCCGGCGCGCAAACGCCTGGCCGAAAAGGCCACCGCCAACATCCGCGCGAACTTTACCAAGCACGCCATGTGTGCCAAGACGCTGGAGGTTTACAACGAGGTCCTGCACCTGAAAGCGGCGTCCTGATGGCCGAGGGGCCGGGCTCCCGGATCCTGGTGATCAAGCTGGGGGCGCTTGGCGATTTCGTCCAGGCCCTGGGGCCGTTCGCCGCCATCCGCCGCCATCACGGCGCCGCCGAAGGCGCCCATATCACCCTTCTCACCACCGGGCCGTATGCCGACTTCGCCGCCGCCACGGGATATTTCGACGCCGTGTGGACCGACGGCCGCCCCGGGGGGCTCGACGTGGGCAAATGGCTGGACCTGCGCCGGCGCCTGCGCCGGGGCGGCTTCCGGCGGGTCTACGACCTGCAGACGTCGGGGCGGAGTTCGTTCTATCTGCGCCTGTTCTGGCCGGGCCCGTATCCGGAATGGTCGGGCGTCGCCCGGGGCTGCTCGCACCCCCACGCCAATCCCGGCCGGGATTTCCTGCACACCCTGGACCGCCAGGCGGAACAACTGCGCGTCGCCGCGATCGCCCATGTGCCGGCCCCGGACCTGTCCCGGATCGCGGCCGACACGGCGCGTTTCGGATTGCCCGACCGTTACGCGCTCCTGGTGGCGGGGGGGGCGCGCCACCGCCCGGCGAAGCGCTGGCCGGCGGACCGCTATGGCGCCCTGGCGCGGTGGTTCGCCGGGCAAGGGATCGAACCGGTCGTGCTCGGCACGGCGGCCGAGGGCGGCGTTATGGACGCGGTGCGCGCCGCCTGCGCGCAGGTGCGCACCCTGGCCGGGGAAACGGACCTGGCGGACATCGTCCAGTTGGCCCGCGGCGCCGTCTGCGCCGTCGGCAACGACACCGGACCCATGCACCTGATCGCCGCCGCCGGGTGTCCGTGCGTGGTTCTGTACTCCCACGAGTCCGACCCCGCGCTGTGCGCCCAGCGCGGCCCGGACGTGACCATCGTGCGCAGGGAGCGCCTGGCCGACCTTTCCCAAGAAGAGGTCGCCGGCGCCGTGAAGATGCGTTGGCCGTCCTTGACAGGGCGCTGATTCACTTTACATTTCGCCCCCGTTTCGGGCGCCGGAGCACAAGACGGATTTCATGGTCGCCATCACGTTACCGGACGGCAGCGTGCGCACGTTCGACGGTCCCGTTTCCGGGACCGGGCTTGCCGCCGACATCGGCCCGGGCCTGGCCAAGGCGGCGCTGGCCATCCGCGTCAACGGCGCGATCAAGGACCTTGCGGCGGTCATCGAAGAGGACGCCCAGGTGTCCATCGTCACCGCCAGGGACGACGACGGGCTCGCATTGCTGCGCCACGACGCCGCCCACGTCATGGCCGAGGCGGTCAAGGAACTGTACCCCGAAGTCCAGGTCACCATCGGCCCGGTGATCAAGGACGGCTTCTACTACGATTTCGCGCGGCCGACGCCGTTCACCCCCGACGACCTGGAGCACATCGAGGCGCGCATGCGCGAAATCGTCGCCCGCGACGAGCCGGTGACGCGCGAGGTGTGGGACCGCGCCGAGGCCATCCGGTTTTTCACCGACCAGGGGGAACACTACAAGGCCGAGATCATCCAGGGCCTGCCCGAGGACGAGGAGATTTCCCTGTACCGGCAAGGGGAATTCATCGACCTCTGCCGGGGTCCCCACCTGCCGTCCACGGGCAAGCTGGGCAAGGCGTTCAAGCTTATGAAGCTGGCCGGGGCCTACTGGCGCGGCGATTCCCGCAACGAAATGCTGCAGCGCGTGTACGGCACCGCCTGGGCCGATTCGAAACAGCTCAAGGCATACCTTTACATGCTGGAGGAGGCGGAAAAGCGCGACCACCGCCGGCTGGGGCGCGAGATGGGGCTGTTTCACATCCAGGACGTGGCGCCCGGGTCGGTCTTCTGGCACCCCAGGGGATGGACGCTCTATCGGACGCTTCAGGACTATATCCGCGCCCGCCTTCAGAACGCCGGCTACGTAGAGGTCAACACGCCGCAGATGGTGGACCGCTCCCTGTGGGAGGCCTCGGGCCACTGGGAGAAGTTCCGCGAATACATGTTCACCGCCGAGTCCGAGGACAGGATACTGGCGCTCAAGCCGATGAACTGCCCCTGCCACGTGCAGATCTACCGCCAGGGCATCACCAGCTACCGCGACCTTCCCATCCGCATGGCCGAGTTCGGCTCGTGTCTCAGGAACGAACCCTCGGGCGCCCTGCACGGGCTGATGCGGCTGCGCGCCTTCGTCCAGGACGACGCCCACATCTTCTGCACCGAGGACCAGATCACGTCGGAAACCAAGGCGTTTTGCGACCTGCTGATGAGCGTGTACAAGGATCTCGGCTTCGAACAGGTGACGGTGAAGTTCGCCGACCGGCCCACGGTGCGCGCCGGCAGCGACGAGATCTGGGACAAGGCCGAAAAGGCGCTCAGGGACGCGACCGCGGCGGCCGGCCTGGAGACGGTGTTCAACCCGGGCGAAGGCGCCTTCTACGGGCCCAAGCTGGAATTCGACCTGCGCGACGCCATCGGCCGCGACTGGCAGTTGGGGACCCTGCAGGTGGACTTCGTGCTGCCCGAGCGGCTGGACGCCACCTATGTCGGCGAGGACGGCCGCAAACACCATCCGGTCATGCTGCACCGGGCCATCCTGGGGTCCATGGAGCGTTTCATCGGCGTCCTCATCGAACAGTACGCCGGCCGGCTGCCGTTCTGGCTGGCGCCGCTGCAGGTCGTTGTCGCGACCATCACCAATGCCGCCGACGACTATGCGCGCCAGGTCCTGGCCGCCCTCGTCGATGCCGGGCTGAAGGCGGAGCTGGATCTGCGCAACGAGAAGATCGCCTACAAGGTGCGCGAGCACAGCCTGGCCAAGATCCCGGTCCTCCTGGTCGTCGGCGCCCGGGAGGCACGGGACGGCACCGTGGCGATGCGCCGGCTGGGCGGGGAAGACCAAGAAATTCTTGCACTGGAGGAGGCAGCCGCTAGACTTGAGCAGGAAGCGGCAGGTCCGCTGGCGCGGTGCTGATCGAACCGGCACTGAGCAGAGCGATTGCGTGCGCGGCAAGCGTTTCCCCATCGGAGGTCCGCCTGAGGGCAGGCGGAAAGAGGGGGGTTGTGCGCGTTGTGGTAACGAGAGAAGGAGATATTTAAATCGCGAGACGATACTCAAACACGCCGCCGCCCCAAACGGGGCCGCGGGTCAACAAATTGATCAGTGCACCGACAATCCGTCTCGTCGACCTCGACGGAGAGATGGTCGGCGTCCTTTCCGCCGAAGAAGGTCTGCAAATGGCGATCGATGCCGGCCTCGATCTGGTCGAGGTCTCGCCCAACGCCGATCCGCCCGTGTGCAAGATCCTCGACTACGGCAAGTTCAAGTACGAACAGCAGAAAAAGCGCAACGAGGCCCGCAAGAAGCAGAAGATCATCGAGGTCAAGGAGATCAAGATGCGCCCGGGCATCGACGAGCACGACTACCAGGTCAAGATGCGCAGCATGCGGCGGTTCCTCGGCGACGGCGACAAGGTCAAGGTAACCATCCGTTTCCGCGGTCGTGAAATGGCCCACCAGGAACTGGGCATGAGGGTGCTGGACCGGGTGTGCGGTGATCTGGATGAACTGATCAAGGTGGAGATGGTCCCCCAGATGGAGGGGCGCCTTATGACCATGGTCCTGGCGCCGAAGTAATACCAAGGGGCGCTGATCAAGACCCCTAGAGATCGCGTAGGCGGCTCGTCGGGCAGGAGGAAAGTTGCAGGCGATGCGGCGCATCGTCAAAACTTTCCGACGCCCCCGACGGGCCGCATACGCGACCGGAACGGCGGCTTACCAAGGCTTTCGGACGGCGTCGCGCACCCTTCGCGATGCCCCGCATCGCCACAGCGCACGCTTCGCGATGCCCCCATCGCCACAGCGCACTCTTAGGGCCGAAAACCTTGGTAAGCCGGCTCGTCGGGTCATGATCAGCGCCCCTTGGTATTAGGGCCGAAAACCTTGGTAAGCCGGCTCGTCGGGTCCTGATCAGCGCTCCTTGGTATAAGAACCCGCGGGAGAACTGCCCGGGCGCGCATTCGCGTACCCGGGGAAGCGGGGACCAGGGGCCGGATCGTCCGCCGCCGGGAAGGCGGGCCCGATCGTTTAGGGACGACAGGGTGTCGTGCGGTGCCGCCTGGGTCGTCGGTCGGTCAGCCCGTACCCGGTTTCCCGTCACTCAATAGCCGATCGACCTCTTCCTGGGTCAGGCCGACGCGGTCCGGTTCCCGGGGGGCGTCCCGGGGCAGGTCTGCGGTGGAAAACAGTTTGTTATCCTGCAGGTACCGGATGAGCCGCGTCACCTTGCGGATGCGCTGGCCGGTGAGGTCCTGGAAGGCGCAAGCCTCCATGATGGCCTCCACCTGCAGCCTGGTGGCCTTGTCCGGCGCCTTGTCGTAAATGCGTTCGGCGAGGGCGAGAATGCGGTTCGCCGCGGTTTCCTGCTCGCGGACGGCGGTTTCCAGCTGGTGCACGGCCCTGGAGAGCGCGGCACTGACCTTTCCGTCGCTGTCTTCGGATTCGGAATCGCTCATGGGTTGGGCCGCCATCCGCTCATGTTACTCGGGCACCATGGTGACACTTGGCGATGGAGAGCCCATATTTCGAGGTTTCCACGGCCTCGCCAGGCGCCTTGCAATCCCCGGCCGCTGCCGCTATAACCCACGCCTCCATGGGAAACCCATGGTAGGCGGCGCGGCTAGGGCATGCCCAACCGCTGGATGAACGGCTCCGGAGAAAGGAACGCGAAATGCCCAAATTGAAGACCAAGTCCAGCGCCAAGAAGCGTTTCCGGCTGACCAGTTCGGGCAAGGTCCGTGCCAACCCCAGCTTCAAACGCCACAATCTGCGCAAACGCCCCAAAAAGATGAAGCGCAAGGCGCGCGGCACCATGATCCTCTCGGCTGCCGATGCGCGTATCGTGAAGTCCTACCTGCCCTACGGCTAATACCAAGGAGCGTACCAGCCATGTCGCGCGTCAAACGTGGCGTTACCACCCACGCCCGGCACAAGAAGATCCTGGCCATGGCCAGCGGTTACCAGGGCCGTAACCGAAACGTGTTCCGCGTCGCCATCGAGCGGGTGGAGAAGGGGCTGCAATACGCCTACCGCGACCGGCGCACCCGCAAACGGTCGTTCCGCAGGCTGTGGATCCAGCGCATCAACGCCGGGGTCCGCGCCCACGGGCTCACCTATTCCCAGTTCATCAACGGTCTGCACACGGCAGGGATCGAGATCGACCGCAAGATCCTGTCCGATCTGGTGGTCAGGGAGCCCGACGCCTTCAAGGCGTTGGTGGAACAGGTCCAGGCCGCCCTCGCCAAGACCGCGTGACGCTTTAATCGTTAATGGGTTTCTGAAAGTATAGGGAGCCGGCCGCGGGCCGGCTCCCTCTTTGCTGTATAATACCAAGGGTCGCTGATCATGACCCGACGAGCCGGCTTACCAAGGTTTTCGGCCCTAAGCGTGCGCTGTGGCGATGCGGGGCATCGCGAAGCGTGCGCGACGCCGTCCGAAAGCCTTGGTAAGC
>JADFHR010000176.1 GCA_022567015.1 Pseudomonadota bacterium | reverse complement strand
CTAGGGTGGGCGGCGGGAGGCGGCGTCACCGCCGTTCCTTGAAGCCGAGGCCAAGGAGGAGCGTCCCGGCCACCAGCACGGCGGCGGAAAACAGCCAGCCGTTGGCGTAGGCGCCGCTCAAATCGACGATGGCGCCGAACAACGGCGGGCCGATCATGCCGCCCAGGGATGTGCCGATCATGGTGTAGCCCATGGCCGAGCCGGCCAGGCGCGGCTCGGTGGCTTCCACCGCCATGGTCTGCGACAGCGGGGCGTATGAGCCGATGGTTGCGCCGAGCGCCAGGGCGAGGGCGGCGCCCAGCACCACGCCCCAGCCCGGCCCCACGACCGCCATCGCCGCCAGGAAGACCGTCGCCAGGGCGCCGAGGACGACCACCAGGGTCTTGCGGCGGCCGCGGAAGAAGGTATCGCTGACGACGCCCCAACCGATACGCGCCACGGCGCTGGAGGCCTGGGCGATGCCCAGGCACAGGCCGGCGACGGGCTGGCTGGCCTGGGCCGCCTGGCGCATGAACAGGGTCAGGTAGGCGAAGAAATTGGCCTGGCCCATGTTGTACAGCCCGTTCATGGCGACGAAGCGGCCGAGGTTCCAGTCCCCCATGACCCGGCGCAGGCCGGCCAGGGCGCCGGGGATGCTTCCGGCGGCCTGGCGTTGGGGGCGCTCGGCCAGTCCCAGACACAGAACGGCGCCCAGGGCCGTCGCCCCGGCGACCATCCCGAGGATGCTCTGCCAGCTCACGAACGCGGCCAGGGCGCCGTTGCCGGCGGCCAGGATGCCGCCCAGGGGGACGCCGGTCTGCTTGACTCCCATGGCCGTCGCCCGCCGCTCGGGCGGGAACCACTCCAGCACCCCCCTGGCGGTGGCCGGATTGACCAGGGAATAGCCAAGCCCCATGACCGCCACCGAGCCCAGGGCGAAGGTGAAATCCGTCGCCTGGCCGAGCATGGCCGTCGCCGACGCGACGATGACAAGGGCCGTCACAAGGGTCCACCCGACGCCCAGGCGGTCGACCATGCCGCCGGCCGGAAGGGCGCCCACGGCCTGGGCGCCGTTATACGCGGTCACCAGCAGGCCGAACTGGGTCACGTTGAGGTCGAGGTCGCGCTGGATCACCGGCGCCATGGCGAGCACCGAGACGATGTTCACCGTGCCCACCACATGGGCGAGCGTGATGATGCTCAGCTTCCACGCAGTTCCGGGCCGCATCCCTTGCGCGTTCGCGGTCACGGCGCCTGGCCGCTAGGCCTCCGGGGGCGGCGCGACGATGTCCTCGTAGGCGTGGCGCTTGGTAATCAGGCCGCAGTGCTGGAAGACGTCCAGGGTCACCTCGAAAGCGTCCGCGGTTATGGGCAGGGTCGGGGTCCAGCACCCGAGGCCCTGGTACGCCGTGATGGTGGCGGCGAGAACGTCCTGGTCGACGGCGGGGAAGTAGGCCGCCTCGGCGCGGGCGATCTCGGCCGCGGGCGTGTCGTTGACGTAGCGCCGGGCCTTGGCATAGGCGCGCACGAAGGCCTTCGCCATGTCCGTCCGCAGCCATTCCGGGGACGCGGCCAGGCTGCTGAAGGCGACGGGGCCGATGGCCTCGCCGATGGAGGCGACCACATGGCCGACGCCGTCGCGTTCCAACTGTTGGGGCGCCGGGCCCTGCTGGTGAACGTAGTCCCCCTGGCCCGAACGGAAGGCCTTGTCGATGGCCTTCACGTCGCCGGCGTCGATGGCCTCGATGCTGTCGTAGGCCACGCCCTTCCGGTGCAGGGCGTACTTGAACATGGCCAGCGGCTGGCCGCCGTGGTCGACCAGGACCTGTTTGCCGGCCAGCTTGTCCCAGGTGAAGGCGGGGTCCGCCTCGCGGGCGGCTAAAAAGAACCCATCCCGTTCGTTGATCTGGGCGAAGTGGACGGCCGGCGGTGTCTCGCCTTTTTCCAGGGCGGCGAAACTGTTGGACAGCGCCGACTGGACCACGTGGGCCGATCCGTCGGCGAGGCCCTTGACCGCCGAGACCCCGGGCGCGGCCACCGCGTGGGTCGGCTCCAGCCCTTCCGCTTTCAGGAAACCCGCGGCCATGGAGGCGATCAGCGGGCTGTAGAAGGCCGAGAAGCGGGTGAACATGATGTTGATCTGGGCCACGGCGAATCCTCCTGCGGGCGGTGGGCATTTTCCCCGGCGGCGGGCCGGTTTTCACCACAGTAACACGAAGGGGCGGCGAAAGGCGCCGTCGGAACTCCGCAAATTTTGAATTTCCGGGCCCCGGTCCCACGGTCAAGGCCCGGCGGGCCGGTCCCGCCGGATGGAGGGCCGCGGGGTGTCGGCGCGCTTGCGCACCCGCGGTCCCCGGGAGACATGTCATGAAACGAATAGTGGCGATGAGCACCGCCGCCTGCCTTGTCGTGGCGGGCTGCGCCCAGTTCTACAAGCCCGCGGTGGACCTCAAGGGCGCCGATCAGGCGACGTACGAATCCGACCTCGCCCAGTGCCGCGACCAGGCCCGACAGGAGGTGGCCGAGGAGCCCCCGGTTATCGGGGGGGCAATTCTTCTGGCCCTTGTCGGCGCCGTGTTGGGGCTCTACGCGACCGGCCCCTTTGACGGGGGAAGCGGAGCCGCCATCGGCGCCGCCGCCGGGGCCGCAACCGGCGCCGCGCTTGGCGGCCTGGTCGTTTCCTCCAAGCAGATCAAGGAGATCGACGGCTGCCTGCTGTCACGCGGCTATACGGTCCGCCTGTGACGCTTGAATGAGGTCCCGCCGGCGGTCAGTCCCGGGACAGGGGGGCGCCGTCCATGCCGTCGAACGGCAGGCCGAGGTGGCTAAGGATGGTCGGCGCGATGTCCACCGCCGAGCTTGGCGATTCGCACCGCGTTCCCGCCGCGAAGCCGCCGCCGACGATGAACAGGAACGGGTGCTGCTCGTACGGCCCGAGGCCGCCGTGCTGGCCGCAGCCCATGTGGGTCTCGTCGGACAGGGGATCGGCGATGGCATGGCTCAGGCCGGGCACGCCGTGGGCGTTGGGCGCATCGGACTTGCGCGTCGTCAGGGCGATGGCGAGCGGCGTGTCCGTGCGGTGGCCGACCTCGGCCAGGGCGGGACCGGCGAAGACCTCGCCGATCCAGTCCTGCCCCTCGAGAAAGCGCACGATGGCGCCGCGGCGCGTCCGTGCCGCGTCCGCAAGATAGATGGCGGCGCTCATGCCGTTGGAGGCGACGACCACGTCGGACGATCCGTCGCCATCCTTCAGCCCGGCGTCGATAAGCAGGGTCTCCAGGGGAACGATCCCGTCCACGGTCTCATGGCCGTGATCGGACGCCACCAGGAGCAGCACATCGTCGCCGTGCGCCTCCAGCCCGGCGACCGTGCGCGCCACCGTGGCCGCGTTGGCGTCGGCCGCGGCGAGGGCCGCCAGATGCTCGGGCGACCCCAGCGGCCGGGCATGCTGGGTGTGGTCCGGCTCGCATTGCCACAGCACCGCGAGGGCGGGGCGGCGGCCGAGGGCGTCGTCGCAGAAGCGCCCGGTCATCGCCGTATCGCCGGCGGCGTCATGGGTGACGTCCAGGCGTTGGTCCCCGGGCAGACGTTCGAGGCCGGGTCCGAACGAGCCCTGCCGGTGACAGACGACGCCGTATCCGTCCGGGTCCTGGAAATGGGCGGCGCCGGCCGACACGTTGGAAAATACGACGGCGCCGCCGTGCTCCCGCAGGCGTTCCGCCAGGGTCGGGACGAGTAGCGTTCGGCCCGTGGCGGTGCGCAGGCGGTCGCGGAAATCCGGCCGCCCGGCCGAGATGGCGAACAGGCCGTCCCCTTCGTCCAGGGCCACGCAGTTGCCTTCGAGTCCGTGCCGGCCGGGCAGGCATCCGGTGGCGATCGAGGCCGACGTGGTCCGCGTCGTCGATGGGAACACGCTGCGGTGGCTGGCGAAGACCCGCGACCGGCCGGCCAGACGCGCCAGGTTGGGAGTCAACCCAGGCGTCACCATGTCGGCGCGCAGGCCGTCGCAGACGACCAGAACCGCTCGTTTCACGCGGGGGTTTTCCCCACAGGATTTACGCCGTCGCGGTACCAAGCCCTGCAACCGCCCCGCTGGACGGCCGCAGTGCCTTCACCGGAATCGACGAACGGCCCTACCCGTTCACCGCATCCTTGAGGGGCCGGCCGGCCTTGAACTTGGGTTGTATGGAGGCCGGGATCTGAATGGTTTCGCCGGTGCGGGGATTTCGGCCCTGACGGGCCGCCCGCCGGCGGGTGGAAAATGTGCCGAACCCCACCAGCCGAACATCCTCGCCTTTTTTAAGAGCGTCGGTGATGGCGCTGAAAATCGCGTCGACCGCATCGTCGGCGCTGGCCTTGCTGAGGCCGGAACTTTTGGCCACAGCCGCGACGACATCCTGTTTGTTCATGGTGGGTCTCCCCCCTTGCAGGTTCAAAGAGAACCCGAATAAACCCCAATACGGGCCGTTCGTCCAGCCGTGATGTGCACACCGGGCGCTTTACCGCTTTTTCGGTCCCTCACCCAGCAGGGATTTTACTTCGGTGTATATGGACATCCAAATGTCATATTCCTCGACGTGACCGGCGGCACGCAGTTCATTCGCGCGGATCTTTGCCTGGCGCGGCGCGTCTTTTCCGAAGCGTCCCACGAATCGCTCGGCGGTGAGCCTGATCTCGGTTTCGTCTGTCATGGGGGTTCTCGCCGCAGAACAGGGCGTCCCCCGCATGTCGTTGCCGGGGGGACACCCCCCGTGTTCCCCCGGGGGCCGCGGGGGCGTCCCCCGCATGTCGTTGCCGGGGGGACACCCCCCGTGTCCCCCCGGGGGCCGCGGGGGCGTCCCCCGCATTTCGTTGCCGGGGGGACACCCCCCGTGTCCCCCCGGGGACCGCGGGCAACAAAAAATACGAGCGGCTGGATACGGTACCATCGCGTGACTCTCGCGGGGCCTCCCTCCCAATACACAACCCCACCAGGCACTTTGCGCCGGTATCCGGTCCTGTTCCTTGACGTTGATCAAGATGGGCGGGCCAGACCGTCGCTGAAAACCATACCACCCTTCAACCGACGGCCCGTAAAAGGCGTCAGGTTGTGTGGGGACGGGGAGTGCGCTAACGTCGCCGTCGGTACCTGAGATGACACTCTTGTGGCGCGGCGGGAAAAATGGTCCTGTTCGGCGCGCGCCGGCCGACAATCGGGGGAGGTGTGGCGAACGGGGCGGTTGTGATGGGGCGAATCCATGGGGGCGTGTAACACATCCAGCATCCGACGGGATTGTTTCACCTGCCAAAGCCGGGATCGGGCGGAGTGGTGCGCCCTGAACGATGAGGAACTTCGCCTCCTCGACAAAGCGAAGGTCGTCCGCGAATACCGGCCCGGAGAGGTCATTTTTCACCAGGGAGACCCGAGCCGCGGTGTCCACTGTTTCGAGACCGGCATGGTGGGCATCCGCAAGATCGATGCCGACGGGAATTCCATTCTGCTTGGCCTGGCCTACCCGGGTGACACCCTTGGCTACCGGTCCTTTCTCGTCGGCGAGGACCACGGGGCCAGCGCCGAAGCCTTGAAGCCGAGTACCATCTGCTTCGTCGACAGCGCAACCGTCAGGACCTTGCTCGAACACAATCCCGCCCTCGGGCTCCAGTTCCTGAAAACCGTGGCACGGGACCTGGGTGCCGCCGAGGAGAGGATTCTGCAGAGCGTGACCCTGAGCGTCCGCGCCCGGTTCGCCCACCTCTTGCTTGTTCTCAAGGATCGCTACGCGACCAGCAGCGAGGACGGCACGTTCGAGTTGGAGTTGCCCCTGGCACGGCAGGATTTGGCGGCCATGATCGGCATCCGCCCGGAAACCATGTCCCGTGCCATCAAGCAACTGGAAGAGGACGGCGTCGCCTATTTTTCCGGCCGTTCCGTGCTGGTGCCGGACCTCAAGCGCCTGCTCCGGGAAATCGAACCCGAGAGCTACCTGTGACGGCTTTTCACGGCCCATCATGGCAAAAAAAAGCGGGGCCTGAGGCCCCGCTAGATATACAGGGAAACATGACGTTTAGAGGGTAATGAACTCGGAGAACCGAGCCTCGGGGATTGACCCCCGAGTGGCTCGAGTCTTATCGAATTGGGGGCTGGAGTCCTTGACCTGAGTCAAGTGGCTGGTGCCCTCTGTCATAATAGGATGACATGCCCGATGGCCGCCCGAAGGGTCGCTTTTCGCGCCTTTTGGCGGGCGTCAGCGCCGCTTGACGACCCGTCCTCCGCCGGCAGCGGCGCTGCCGCTGCGGAGGGTGGATGCCCCGCATCGCCGGCGCGACGCGTCCTACCCAAAAGACGCGAAAAGACGGTCACGCGTACCATCCTTTTGTGGTAGAGGGTACTAGTGGCCTGCATCAGCTAAAGTGCACCCCTACGATCGCTTTTCCCGTTTCCTCGGTAGGAGGGGAGGCGCAGGCGATGGCGGCCCATCGGAAAGCCTTCCCGACGCCCCGAGGGAACGGGAAAAGCGACCCGAAGGGCGGCGTTGCGAGGCTTCCGGACGTCGTCGCGCGCCGCTTGTGGTGCATGCACACCAAGGCGCGACGCGCTCCTAGCCGGAAACCTCGCAACGCCGTCGTAGGGGTACAATTTAGCTGATGCAGGCCACTAGTGGTCAGTATCAACTAAATCGTAAGGTTTTGATGCTTCGCTCTGTCGGCCGACATTTTTTTGACGGGGGCGAAGATGTCAAAGAAGCGATACGTTGTTGAACTGAGCGCGGCGGAGCGGGATCATCTCAAGGGCTTGATCCGCAAGGGCAAGGCGGCGGCGCGCACCCTTCTGAAGGCGCGTATCTTGTTGAAGGCGGATGCGGGCCCGTTGGGCGAAGGTT
>JADFHR010000175.1 GCA_022567015.1 Pseudomonadota bacterium | reverse complement strand
TGGTCCCCGTCGTCCAGTTCCTGTCCACCCTGTTTACGGGAAAGGTCAACCAGCAACTGCAGGCCCTGGGCCAGGGCGTCGGCGCCTATGTCAACGAGATCACCCAATTCCTGACCTATCATACCGACGACAAGCCCTATCCCTTTGCCCCGTGGCCCAAGGGGGCGCCAGGGGCCGGCAAGGCCGTCCGCGCGAAACCGCCGCGGACGGCCAGGGGAAAGGCCGGAGGCGCATCCGGCCCCCCGGCGAAGACGCCCTGACGGGGTCCGCGCAGGCGTCCCCCGCATACCGTAATCGGGGGGACACCCCCCTTGCGCCCCCGGCCCCCCCCTTGTCCTCCCGTGGGCCGCGCCGCAGGCCTTCCCTTGATGGCCCCGAACGGGAAATCGTGCTATCGTAACCCGACAGGCCCGGTTCGATTGGACAACAGGCATGGTCCGATTGGACAAATGCAGCTTAAATAGTTTACGAAGAAACGCGTTGTAATTGCATGACCACTGGCGAGGGGAAGGGAGCCGTGAGGAGTATTCGGAGACACGTGGGAATCGTTCTTGCGGTTGCATGTCTCGGGTTGGCCGCCTGCGCGTCGGCGAAAGACGAGCCCGCCAAGTCGGCCGCGCCAAAGGCGGAGAATGCCGCACCAAAGGCGGAGAATGCCGTAGCGCCGGTCGAGGACGCCCTGGCGAAGTCGGGCGCGAAGCAAGCCTACACCACCGACATCGTGCGCCTGATCGCCGGGCGGACCATTTACGGGACCGGGTCGACGGGCCGGACATTCATGATTTACTTCGCGCCCAAGGGGTCCATGACGATGTCCGCCGCCGACGGCAAGTTCAAGGACACGGGCACGTGGAAGGTCGAGGACTCCATCCTTTGCTACAGATGGAAAAATCCGAAGACCGGCGATGACTGCGAGAAAGTGTTCATCCTGCCGGACGGCAAGGTCGTCTATACGACCACCGAAGGGAAACAAGGGTCTTTCGACGCGTTCGGGGAAGGTAACCTGGAAAACCTGTAGCGACGATTTGCAGCGCCGCGCGGACGGGTGGGCAAAATGAGGGCCCTGCTTCGCGGGCCTGCTTTGTGGGCCTGCTTTGTGGCCCTGCTTTGTGGGGATGGTGCGCGGGGGGAACGGTTCCCGGCGGCGCGGCCGGCGGAGAGGGTTTTGAGACAGGGAACATGTTGACCACCATGATGACGGACACGTACGAGCAAGAGAACGGCGCCCCGTGACACGTGCAGTTCTTATGGCGGCCATGCTGTTTCTGGTTACCGCGTCTCCGGTCCGGGCAGGCTACGAAGAGGGCTTGGCGGCGTATCAGCGCGGCGACTTCGTCACCGCGGCCAGTGAGTTCCTGCCCCTGGCACGGGACGGCGACGTCCGCGCCCAGCGCAACCTGGGATACCTGTACGAGAAGGGAAAAGGCGTCCCGCAGGACCACCTGGAGGCCGTGTCGTGGTATCGGAGGGCCGCCGACACCGGTGATGCCAAGGCCCAGTTCAATCTGGCGATCATGTACTTCAACGGCGAGGGTGTGGTCAGGAACTACCGGCAGGCGGCGACGTGGCTGCGCAAGGCCGCCGATCAGGGGCATACCAAGGCCCAGAACAGCCTCGGAACCATGGCCAGCACCGGCCGGGGTGTCTTGACCGACGTTGTCGAGGCGCACAAGTGGTTCACCCTGGCAAGCGAGAGCGGCGACAAAAGCGCGACGTACGCCCTCAGACGTCTCGTCAGAAGGATGACGCCGGACCAGATCGATCGGGCGCGCCGCATGGCCCGGAAATGGCTGGACGAGCGCGACCGTTAGGGTTGCGTCACGGCGGTGACGGGACCGGTTGTTTTCCGTTGCCGGCGATGTCCGTTACCCGCCCCCGTGCCGGCGCACCATCACAGGGCCGTACCGGGCCCGCGGGGAAACGTAAGACCATGCTTCGGGCCACCGTTCGTCGGTCACCCGCATCCGGGCGTGCCCGATGGGACGCATCGCGCGGCGCGGCTCACGAACGGCTCGTCATCAGGGTAAGAAAAACCGCGGGACATTACCCTAATGGGCTCCAAGTAAGACGTTGATAATCAATACGAATCATACATAATTATTGATTACGATCTTAATGTCATAGGTTGCGAGACGTACCCGAATGGCCCCGAAATCCAGGATACGCGTGCTGTTCATCGAAGAGCGGCCGTCGGAAAGCAGCAGGCTGCCGGCACTGCTGGCCGAGCCGGAGGCATCGATCCTGGATGTGTCCATGGTGTCGTGGGACCCGGAGGCACTGAAGCGCGTTGCCGGAAAACGCTTTGACGTGGCGGTGTTGGATTTCGCCGTCCTCGACGCCCACGCCATTGCGACGGTCAAAAAACTGCACGGCCGGATTGCACTGTTGCCGATCGTCGTCGTTTCGGACCATGACGAGGATGAGTTGACGATCGAGGTCATGCGCGCCGGCGCCGACGACCACCTCAAGCACGGGGACCTGAGCGCCAAGGTGCTGGTCAGGACCCTCACCTTCGCGGTTGCACGGAACGTCAGGATGCGCAAGAAGGCCGCCCAGCCAGCGCCCCGCGACATCCAGACGACGGCGGGGATCATATTGGACCGCTTGCCCATGGGGGTGGTGCTGGTCAACGCGACGGGCAAGGTCCTCCTGATGAACCGGAAAGCCCGGGAGATAGCGGCCCGGAACGATGGCTTCCTGGTCGACAAGGATGGTTGCTGCCGGACCTCGAAGCCGGCGGAAAGCCAGGCATTAGCCGACCTTATCTCAAGAACGACGCAACCGGGCGCGACCGAAAATTCGGAGGTCGAATTCGCCCTATCCCTGTCCCGCCCGTCGTTGAAACAGCCGCTCCTGGTTCTGGTTTCGCCCGTCGGCCACGCCGCCGGCGATCCGGAAAACGAGCGGCGCGGCGCGGCCATTTTCATCACCGACCCCGAAGACGCCATTGAGATATCGCCTGAAGTCCTGTCCCGGCTCTACGGCTTGACAAATGCGGAAGCGCGGGTCGTGAAGGCCCTTTCCGAGGGGAAACGGCTGGAAACCTTCGCCGAAGAGGCGGGAGTCACCACCCACACGGTGCGTCATCAGCTGAAACAGATCTTCCGCAAGACGGAGACCACGAGACAGTCCGAGCTGATCAAGCTGGTCCTGACCGGTCCGGCCGCGATACGCGCCCAAGTGGCGACACCGGAGGCGGCGGTACCCGTGTAGCCAGGCGGCCCCTTGGGCCGTCACGAACATCCGTAAAGTACAGGACGGTTTAACCAAGCCTTTTCGGGCGGGGGCGGGCTGGTACTCACTCGCACACACCAAAACCCCGGGCGAAACCCACCCGGGGCCAAGTTGGCGTCCTTGGGAAACGAAATGACTTCCCGGGTTGCCCCGGGCGGAGCCTGGGCTCCGCCCGTTACGGGCAATACCGATGGCAAATTACCAGGCGTTATTCCACTCGAAGGTGTTGAGGGTCACCACCTCCGGAGGACCGGCCTGACCGGCCGCCGGCCCGACCTTCAACTCGCTGGTAACCTGTTTCCCGCCGGGGCCGGCGGCGTCGGTCTTAGCCGGCGCCGGGGCGGGAGTTGTGGTTACCGCTTCCGCCGCGGCCGGGGCGGGCTCTTTCGCCGCCACGGCTTCCTTTTTCTCGACCGCCGCCACGGCCCTGCCTTCGCCAGCCATGGGATCGCTGGTCTGCCAGCGCCAATCGGGGGTTTTCCCGATCTTGCCGCGCTGGCCGCCCGTGGCCTCGCCGATGACCGCCACTCCGAGCACATTGAGGAGTTGGCCCATGCTGGCCAATACCCGGTAGCCGCCGAACTGGGCGAGATAGTCGGCCGTAATCGCCTGGACGCGGGAATTGAAGAGCTCATTCTCCGAATCCAGGAGGTCGAGCAGGTCGCGCTGTCCGATCTGGAACTCCTGGCGGTAGGTGATGACCACCTTCTCGTCGGCTGCAACCTGGTCATTCAACGCGCCCAACCGCTCCCTCTCCTTGGTCATGGCGTTCCAGGATTGGCGGACATCTTCGGCCACCTCACGCTTCAGGGAGGCGAGACGCTCGAGGGATTCGCCGTGGCGTTCGACAAACTCGAACTTCTCGGCCTCGTCGATTCCGCCGCGATACAGGTTATAGCTGAGGACGACGAGGGCGCTGGCATCGTTGTTGTCACCTCGGATTCCGTCGAGGTTCCTGTTCCGGCTTGCCGAAAGCTCCAAGTCGACAGCGGGCCAGAAAGCGACGTTCGTGGCGCTGATCTCCGCCTTCGATACGTCCACATCGGCCTGGCCGAGTTTGATGACGGGATTATTCTGAATCCCGATTTCCACCGCCTCGAAGGAGCTTCCCGGGAGCGCACTTTCGTCCAACGCGGGACGCACCAGATCCTCCGGCTCCTGGCCGACCACCCGCGTGAACCGGATGACGGCTTCCCGCTGGTTACGCCTGGAGGTGATCAGGGTCGCCTCGGAATTGGCCACCCGGGCCTCCGCCTGGTGCACGTCCCCGATACCCGATTGTCCGCCCCGGAAGCGCGTCTGAACGGCCCCCAGAACACGCCTGTGGGCCTGCACGTTCGCCACCGCCTGCCCGACGATGGAGGTGGTCCGCAACACGTCGAGATAGAACTCCGCCGCGTTGAGCCCGAGGAATTCGGACCGCTCGCGCACCCGGCTGGCCGCGGCGTCGATGCGCGCCGCCTGGCGCTCCTTTTCGCTCTGCGTCTCGAACCCGTCGAAGAGCCTTTGTTGCAGCGTCACGCGGGATTCGTAGCGTGTCATCGTCGTGCTATTGACCGAAGTGTTGTCCGACCACTCCGGGCCGACACCCGCGCGCAGGTCGATCTGGGGGAAATACAGGCCCTTGGCCTGACGCAACTCGAAATCGATCGCCCGCCGGTTCGCCGCCGACTGGAGAACCTCGGGATTCGTCCGGACGGTATATTGGACCGTGTCCGCCAGGGACGCCGCCTCGACGCCGCCAACCATCCCAAAGGTGAGCAGCACCGAAAGGGACACTGCGCCGCCGAGCATCCACGTCCGGGAACGCACGGCCAGTTTCAAATTTCTGGACAACTCCCCAACTCCCTTTACCCAAAAGATTCGTAGCCCCATAAATTGGGACAAAACCTCACCCGCAAAATTTTATTTTGAGTACCCTCCCCTCGTTCGGGCACCCGCCTCGCCCCGGTGTTGCCGCCAGGACGCATTAAGCAGTACATAACACAAGCCGATCAAGCCATGAAAGGGGTACGGGGTCAAGCAAAGCACACCGGGTTACCGTGGTGATACATTCTCACCGTGACATCTTTGCAACAAGGCCCGTGGACCGCCCCAGGGCAAAGGTGTGGACGATCGGTCGCTCTCAGGTTATGGACGCGCCGGGCCGGGAGGCGCCGGGTCGCAAGGGATGGGAATTTATGCAGAATAGATCATGACCCGCACCATGTTTCACACACGATACGGGTCGTTTCACACACGATACGGGTCGCCGGGCACCCGGGCCGAATCCAGGGTATCAGGTGTCGGTACCGAAGATGTCGATAAGTCCGTCGAGATTCAGGCCGTCGAAATCGCCCAGGCTCGTATCCACGAGTTTGTCGTAAATGCTGCCGGGCGTGCCGTCGTCGATGATCCGCGCCAGCGAGCCTTCCGAATCGTCCGTGGCCACGTCCATCACCCCCGCCGGTTGCCCAGCGCTGCCAAGAGAATCCTGCCCCTCCCCGGCCACCGCCTGCACCGCATCGAACAGGGTGTCCAGGTCCACCGAATCGGTGTCGGCCCCCAGGAGTCCGGCGAGGACTTCGAGGTTGTGGTCCGCGTGGTCCCCACCCGCAACGGCCTTCACGGTATCGCCGCCGCGGGTTACCTCACCCGAACCACGGTCCGCAACGTCTTGGCCGGAACGCCCCGGCATGGTGCCATCTCCTTTGCACAGTGAGATTGGGTAAATATACCAAAAAAAATCCTTTCCGGCCACCATTTTGTTTGATTCCCATAGGCTTTCAAGATGTGGAATTTAACGCCGATGAAGGAGGGGTCCTGGCCCCCATGGCGCCGCCGCCAAGGGTGGGACGAACGCCGTGCACATCCCCCACTCCCGGCGCTCGGGGATCCATGGCCGGCGATGCCGGCGCTCGTCGACGCCACGGTGAAGACGGGGGCCGCGAGCCGCCCGGCCGATGGCCCGCGAAGGGGGAAAGGCGTCGGTCATTGTGCCGTCTGCACGTCCCGGACCGAAATCTCGGAGCGAAAATACTCGTACTTGCCGCCTGCGGAGCGCGGGATGTCGTCCACGTAAACGAAGCGGAAATCGAAGGGATAGCCGGCCCTTTCGGTGAAACGGTCGCGCAGCCCGTTTTCCTCGGCCTCCGTCAACGGCCGCGCCACCGCAAGTTTCACCTCGATTTCGTGCGCCGTCTTCTGGGTCAGCTGAAACTGGCGCACCGGCGCGATCTTGGTGATCTCCTTCTCGAAGAAGGCGGAAGACACCTTCTCGCCGGTGGGCAGGACCACCAGGTTCCTTTCCCGGCCCACGATGCGCGTCAGCACCGGCAACCCGCGTCCGCAGGAGCACGGCGGGCCGACCTCCACATAATCCCCGATATCGTAGCGGATCAGGGGCATGGCGAAATTATGCAGCGCGGTGATCACCGCCCGCCCCATCCGCCCGGGGAGGCACGGGTTCCCGTCATCGTCCAGCACCTCGACCAGCACGCTTTCCGCCTGGACGTGGTAGCAGGTGTTTTCGGGACACTGATGGGCGATCGTGCCGATTTCATTGGCGCTGTAAATATCGATCACCGGGACGCCCCACTCCTCGAGGCATATTTCCCGCACTCCGGTTTCCA
>JADFHR010000174.1 GCA_022567015.1 Pseudomonadota bacterium | reverse complement strand
GGCCCGCCGGACCCTGGACTGGGAACCGGCGGTCCCGCTGGAAGACGGCCTGCGACGGACGATCACCTATTTCCAGGGAATCCTGTGAGGTGAGGCGCGACCCCGGGGCCCCCTCAACGAGGGGTCCAGGGGTTTAACCCCTGGCGGGGGTGTGGGGGCAGAGCCCCCCATTGGCCGGAGGCCACGGCCCGGCGATCACAGGGCCTCTTCGATCGGGGCGCCTTACCAGGCCCTACGGGTCGAGTTCGCGTTCCAGCTCCTCGGCGGTCTCCGCCTCCATCACGCGGCGCGCGATGTCGTAGGCGAACCCGGCCCGGGCCAGGGACGCCAGGTCCTTTTCGCGCATGGATTTGCGCGCCGCCGGCGGGCGGCAGGGGCCGAGCCGCCGCCTTCGCGCATAGGCCAGCGCCGCCGCCAGCTCGGGCTCGCCCGGTCCCGGGGCGCGCACCGCCAATGCCGCCTCGATGAGGTCGCGGTCCACCCCCTTGCCCAGGAGCCTGGCGCGGATGGCGCGCACCGAGGCGCCGCGCCGGTGCAGGGCGGCGGCCCGGGCCTCGGCGTAGGCGCGGTCGTCGAGGAGGCCGCTGTCTTCGTACCGCGCGATCAGCCGGTCGACCACGGCCGCGCCGGCGTCGCGCCCGGTGCCGTGGACGCGGGCCGAGCGCTCCACCTTGCGCATCAGCACCCGGCGCAAATTCCACGAAGACGTGGCGTAGCGCCCGAGGTAATGGAGCGCCGCGTTGCCGAGGGATGCGTCCGTCGCCTTGCGCGGGCCCCGGCGCCCCCGCTTGCGCCGCCCCGGCGTCCCCGCCGCGGCCGGGTCTTTCCCGTCGGCATCGGTCATGGGGTGTATAGTCCCACGGCGCGCGCGGGCGCGGACGGATTTTTTTTCAGGGTTGCCGCGGACCCTGTATTTTCCTTCGGCGCGCACCCCGCACGTGCCTATATAAAGCGCCCACGCGCAATCGGCAGAGAGGTCCCCCATGACCGACATCGGCGCCTTCAAGTGGATCGGGCTGTGGACGCTTTATGCACGCGAAGTGCGCCGGTTCCTTAAAGTGTATACCCAGACCATCATCGCGCCGGTGGTGACGACCCTGCTGTTCCTCACCGTTTTCGCGCTCGCCATCGGGCCGGCCGTGGGAAACGTCGGCGGGACGCCGTTCCTGGAGTTCCTGGCCCCCGGCCTGATCATGATGGCGATCGCCCAGAACTCCTTCGCCAACACCTCGTCGTCGATCCTCATCGCCAAGGTGCAGGGCAACATCGTGGACACCCTGATGCCGCCGTTTACCGCCCACGAGCTGACCCTGGCCATCGCCCTCGGCGGGGTGACCCGCGGCGTCCTTGTCGCCGTGGCGGTGGGCGCCGCCATGGGCCTGTTCGTGCCGCTGCACATCCAGCACTTCGCCTTTATCGTCTATCACGCGGTGGCGGCGGCGCTGATGCTGTCGCTGCTCGGCACCATCGGCGGCATCTGGGCGGACAGGTTCGACCACATCGCGGCGGTGACCAATTTCGTGGTCATGCCGCTGTCGTTCCTGTCGGGCACCTTTTACTCCATCCAGCGCCTGCCCGAGGCGTTCCAGGTCTTCGCCCACCTCAATCCGTTCTTTTACATGATCGACGGCTTCCGCTACGGCTTCACCGGGGTTGCCGACGGCTCGCTCGCCGCCGGGGTGGTGGTGATGGCGGGCGTCAACGGGGGCCTGTGGACGCTCTGTCACTGGATGTTCGCCAGCGGATACAAGCTGAAGCCGTAAGCGCCCGGCGCCGTTGACATCGGGGCCGGGATGCAGATACTGGGCCGCTTTCCCGGGACAGGGCCGGTGCCGGGCACCGGCCGCGGCTGTTCCAGGAGGGTGCCCGTGATTCCTCCGCTCATGCCCACCTATGCGCGCGCCGACGTCGCCTTCGAGCGCGGCGAGGGGGTCTACCTGTTCGCCACCGACGGGCGGCGCTACCTGGACTTCGGGGCGGGCATCGCGGTCGTCGCGCTGGGCCATTGCCACCCGCACCTGGTGGAGGCGCTGGCGCGCCAGGCGGGAGACCTGTGGCACTGTTCGAACCTCTACCGGATTCCCGGCCAGGAGCGCCTGGCCGAGCGCCTGGTGGAGAACACCTTTGCCGATTCGGTCTTCTTCACCAATTCGGGCGCCGAGGCCATCGAGTGCGGCTTGAAGATGATCCGCAAGCATTTCGACGACACCGGCAGCCCGGGGCGCTACCGGGTGATCACCTGCGCCGGCGGCTTCCACGGCCGCACCCTGGCCACCATCGCCGCCGGCCGCCAGGAGAAGCACCTGAAGGGCTTCGATCCCGTGGTCGACGGTTTCGACCAGGTGGCGTTCGGCGATGTCGACGAATTGCGCGCCGCCATCACCGACGAGACCGCCGCCATCCTGGTCGAGCCGGTGCAGGGCGAAGGCGGCGTCCACCCGGCGGCGCTGGAGTACCTGCGCGGCCTGCGCCGGGTCGCCGACGAATACGGGCTTCTGCTCTTCTTCGACGAGATCCAGTGCGGCATGGGCCGCACCGGCAAGCTGTTCGCCCATGAATGGGCGGGCATGGCGCCGGACATACTGGCCGCGGCCAAGGGCCTGGGCGGCGGCTTTCCGGTGGGGGCGTGCCTGGCCACGGAAAAGGCGGCCGCGGCGCTGAGCGCGGGCAGCCACGGCTCCACCTTCGGCGGCAACCCGCTGGCCATGGCGGTGGCCAACGCGGTCCTCGACGTGGTGCTGGCGGACGGCTTCCTGGACCGGGTGGACGCGGTGGCCAGGCTTCTGTGGGGGCGGCTGGAATCCCTGGTCGAGGCCCATCCCAAGGTTCTCCGCGGGCTCAGGGGCGCCGGCCTGATGGTCGGCCTCGCGTGCGTCGGCGACAACGGGGCCCTGGTGGCGCGCCTCAGGGACAACGGCCTGCTCACGGTCCCCGCCGCCGACAACGTGGTCAGGCTGCTGCCGCCCCTGATCATCGCCGAGAGCCACGTGGACGAGGCGATGGCCATCCTCGAGCGCAGTTGCGCCGAACTGGCGGACCGGGCGGCGTGACATGGACGCGCCCAGACATTTCCTCGACATCGACCGTCTCGACGAAGCGACGCTGCGCCACATCCTGGACTGGGCGGCGGCGCTGAAGCGGGGCGACAGCCCGGACGGCGATGCCCGGCCCCTGGCCGGCCGCACCCTGGCCATGATCTTCGAGAAGCCCTCGACCCGCACCAGGGTCTCCTTCGAGGTCGGCATGCAGCAGCTCGGCGGCCACGTGGTGGTGCTGAGCGAGACCAACACCCAGCTCGGACGCGGCGAGACCGTCGCCGACACGGCCCGCGTGCTGTCGCGCTACGTGGACGTCATCATGATCCGCACCGACGACCCCGAACGGCTGGACGAGCTCGCCGCCCACGCCACGGTGCCGGTGATCAACGGGCTCACCGACAGGTCCCATCCGTGCCAGGTCATGGCCGACGTGATGACGTTCGAGGAGCACCGGGGCCCCATCGCCGGCCGGGTGGTGGCGTGGAGCGGCGACGGCAACAACGTGGCCGCGTCGTGGATTCACGCCGCCGTGCGCTTTCGCTTTACCCTCAGGCTCGCCTGCCCGGAGCCCTTCGGCCCGCCGCCGGCGCTGCTCGACTGGGCGAAGGCCGAGGGCGGCGACGTGACCCTGGTGCGCCATGCGGCCGAGGCGGTGGCCGGCGCCGACTGCGTGGTCACCGACGTCTGGGTGTCCATGGGCAACGAAGACGCGGAGACCCGCCACCGGCTGCTCGCACCGTATCGGGTGGACGAGGCCCTGATGGCGCGGGCCGCCGACGGCGCCGTGTTCATGCACTGCCTGCCCGCGCACCGGGGCGAAGAAGTCACCGGCGCGGTCATCGACGGGCCGCGCTCGGCGGTCTGGGACGAGGCGGAGAACCGCCTGCACGCGCAGAAAGGCATCCTCGCCTGGTGCCTGGGGTGAATTTCGCGGCCGCGGGCGGGACCGCCCTTCCGCCCTTGACCGCATCCCGCGCGTGGGTTTGAGTGGGCCCGTCCCGGGCCGCGGAAAGGGCGGGAGAAAATGTTGGATTTCCGACCGGTTTTCCTGGTCGTCGGCATCCTGCTGACGACCCTCGCCGTGGGCATGATCATCCCGGCCGTCGTCGATGCCGTGGCCGGCCATCCGGAGTGGCAGGTGTTCGCCATGTCGGCCGGCGTGACCATGTTCGTCGGCGTCGCCATGGCCCTGACCAGCCGCGCCGGCGGCACCTCGTTCACGGTGCGCCAGGCCTTCGTCATGACGACCCTGAGCTGGGTCTCCATCACCGTCTTCGCCGCCCTTCCGTTCGCCTTTTCCGAGCTCGACATGAGCTTCACCGACGCCTTCTTCGAGGCCATGTCGGGGATCACGACGACGGGATCGACGGTGATCACCGGGCTCGATTCGGCGCCGCCGGGCATCCTTCTGTGGCGGGCGCTGCTGCAGTGGCTGGGCGGCATCGGCATCATCGTCATGGCCATCGCGGTCATGCCCATGCTGCGCGTCGGCGGCATGCAGCTGTTCCGCGTCGAGGCCTCGGAACAGTCCGAGAAGGTGATGCCCAGGGCGGCCCAGATCGCCACCGCCATCGGGGCCATCTATCTGGGGCTGACGGTGCTGTGGGCCGGCGCCTACTGGTGGGCCGGCATGGACGGCTTCGAGGCCATCGTCCATTCCATGACCACCATCGCCACCGGCGGTTTCTCCACGTCCGACGCCTCCCTCGGCCATTTCGCCAGCGTTTCCATCGACGCCATCGCCACCGTCGGCATGCTGGTCGGCGGCCTGCCGTTCCTGTTGTACCTGAGGACGGCGCAGGGCGATTTCCGGGTCCTTTTCCGCGACACCCAGGTGCGCTCGTTCATCACCATCGTCGCCGTTGTCGTCGTCTTTTCCGCCGCCTGGCTGTGGCTGGACAACGGGTTCGATCCGCTTCAGGCGCTGCGCTACGCCGCGTTCAACGTCGCCTCGGTGATCACCGGCACCGGGTATTCCACCGCGAACTATGGCCTGTGGGGCAGTTTCGCGGTTCCCATCTTCTTTTTCCTCATGTTCATCGGCGGCTGCGCCGGCTCGACCACGTGCGGCATCAAGGTCTTCCGCTTCCAGGTGCTGTACGCCGCCGCGCACACCCAGATCCACCACCTTTTGCAGCCCCACGGGGTGTTCATTCCGTACTACAACCGCCGCCCCATCCCCGACGACGTCATCATCTCGGTGCTCAGCTTCTTCTTCGTCTTCGGCCTCAGCTTCGCCGTTCTCGCCATGGGGCTGGGCATCTTGGGGCTGGATTTCCTGACCGCCGTTTCCAGCGCGGCGACGGCGATCTCCAACGTCGGCCCCGGCCTGGGTCCGGTCGTCGGCCCGGGGGGCACGTTCCAGAGCCTGCCCGACGCCGCCAAGTGGCTGCTGTCGGCGGGCATGCTGCTGGGTAGGCTCGAGCTGTTCACGGTGATCGTGCTGTTCACCCGTTCGTTCTGGCGCGGCTGATACCATGGCCGGCGAGACCTACACCCCAGAAGAGATGCTGGCGCGCCTCGTCGCCTTCGACACCACGTCCCATCTGTCCAACCTGGAGCTCATCGACTTCGTCGCCGGGTACCTGGCCGGACACGGGGTTGAGTCCACCCTGGTCCACAGCGACGACCGCACCAAGGCCAACCTGATCGCCACCGTCGGGCCGGCGAAGCCCGGCGGCGTGGTGCTGTCGGGGCACACCGACGTGGTGCCGGTCACGGGCCAGGCCTGGGACTCAGACCCGTTCACCGTGGTCCGGCGGGACGCACGCCTGTACGGCCGCGGCACGGCCGACATGAAGGGCTTCATCGCCTGCGCGCTCGCCGCCGTGCCCGGCTTCCTGGCCCGCCCATTGACGGTGCCCATCCACCTGGCCTTTTCCTATGACGAAGAGGTGGGCTGCCTGGGCGCCCGGCCCCTGCTCGAGCGCCTGGTCGCCGAGAAGCCGCCGCCGCTGCTCGCCATCGTCGGCGAGCCATCCGGGATGAAGGTGGCCAACGCGCACCGCGGCGTGACCAAGTTCGCCACCACGGTGACCGGCCGGCCGGGCCATTCCTCGGACCCGGCGAAGGGTGTCAACGCCATCGAGTACGCGGCGCTATGCATCGCCTTCCTCGGCCGCCTGGCCGCCGACATGCGCGCCTGCGCCGCCCCGGAAGGAACCGAAGACTTCGACCCGGCCTATTCGACGATCAACGTCGGAACCATCGACGGCGGCCAGGCGGTCAACATCATCGCCGGCGCCTGCCGGTTCACCTGGGACTGCCGGGTCATGCCCGGCACCGACGGCACAGAGGCGAAGCGGCGGCTCGACGCCTATGCGGCCG
This sequence comes from Pseudomonadota bacterium, assembly GCA_022567015.1. Classification (GTDB taxonomy): domain Bacteria; phylum Pseudomonadota; class Alphaproteobacteria; order Rhodospirillales; family 2-02-FULL-58-16; genus JACZQZ01. The sequence continues at coordinate 521 of JADFHR010000174.1, read as the reverse complement.
ATGAGCTGCTGCCCCGGATGCGCGCCGCCGGCGCCGGCGCGGACGTGGGCGCCGACGTGGGCATCGTCACCGAGGCGACGGGCTCGGTGCCGCCGCTCGTGCCCGAGCCCGGCTCCCCGGCGGAGGCCCTTCTGCTGGCGCTGACGGGGCAGAACGCGTGCACGACGACGCCGTTCGGCTCCGAGGCCGGCCTGTTCCAGCAATCGGGCATCCCCGCCGTCATCTGCGGCCCCGGCAGCGTCGCCCAGGCCCACCAGCCGAACGAGTTCGTGAGCGTCGCCCAGCTCGACGAATGCGCCGAATTGCTGGGCAAGGTGGCGGATTGGGCGGAGCGGGGGTAGGGGGGAATCGGGCCGCAAAAGCCTCTGCTCATAAAGGGATTTCAGGATCGCCGCGCCGAGGTCGGCTAGAGTCTTTCTGTCCGAGAATGAATCGGTAGGGGATTCCCTTTTTGGCATAGATGTGATTCAACATTGATGCTGGAAAGGAGGCCAGCGTCAATGGCACGTCCCTATTCCCTT
>JADFHR010000173.1 GCA_022567015.1 Pseudomonadota bacterium | reverse complement strand
CGCCGTTCCGGTCGCGTATGCGGCCCGTCGGAGGGCGTCGAAAAGTTTTGACGATGCGGGGCATCGCCTGCAACATTTCTCCTGCCCGACGAGCCGCCTACGCGATCTCTATGAGTCATGATCAGCGCCCCTTGGTATTAGGAGATGGTTTTATCCTCAACCGGGAGAATGGTTAAGCAGTTTAGGAGTCCGCCCCCGGCGCCGGCCGCCGCTTCCGCCGGGTTCGCCGGGGGCGCCGGCGACGTGGGACCGCCGGCGGCCGGTGCTCGGAGTCCGTTTCACAAGCGGATCAGGCCAGGCCAAGGGCCGCGGCGTTGGTGATGTTCCTCGGCCGCCGGCCTTCCAGCACCTCGGTCAGCCGGGCCATGCACTCCTTGGCCAGCCGCTCGTCCGCCTCGACCGTGTACCAGGCCAGGTGCGAGGTCAGCAAAACGTTGTCCATCTTCAACAAGGGGTCGTCGGCGCACAACGGTTCGACCGGGAAGACATCCAGTCCGGCGCCGGCGATCCAGCCCTCCGAGAGGGCCCGGAGGAGGGCCGGCTGGTCGATGATGGCGCCGCGCGAGACGTCGATCAGGTATGCGGTGTCCTTGATTGCGCGGAGTTCCGCTTCACCGATCAGGCCGCGGGTTTCCGGGGTCAGGACGCAGTGAATGGTGACGAAGTCGGAGCGCTCCAGCAACGCCTCCAGGGACACCGCCCGGGCCCCGTATTCCGCGACCGACTCCTCGGCGACGTAGGGGTCGCAGTAAATGCGTTCCATGCCGAAGCCGGCGGCCCGCCGGCACATGGCCCGCCCGACGTTGCCGAAGCCGATCAATCCCAGGGTCTTGGCGAAAAGGTCGACGCCGATGAATTCCGGCGACGGCCACACCCAGGCGGTGTCCCTGGTCGCCCGGTCGATGTGGACGATCCTGCGGGCCAGGCAGATCATCAGGGCGAAGGCGTGATCGGCCACCGTCTCGGACCCGTACTCCGGGCAGTTGATGACCATGACGTTGCGCCGGGTCGCGGCGTCGATGTCGATGTTGTCGACGCCGACGCCGTACTTGACGATGGCCTTGAGGGTGTCCGAGGCCTCGATCACCCGGGCCGAGATGGTGGGAAAGAAGGAATGGACGATCAGGTCGGCGCCGACGGCGGCGGCGGCCAGGGTCTCTTCGTCCCAGGCCGGCGGCGTCACCACCTCGGCGAGGGTCGCCAGACGGGCGAGGTCGCCGTCGCCGATGCGGACCTCGGTGTCGGTTCTCAGGATCTTCGGTTTGGCGGCGACGGACATGACCTCTCCCCACGGCGAGCGTTTGATTTACACCCGGGGGCTTCCCCGGTTCCTGGTACCGTTCGTCACGTCCGCGGCCCCCACTATGGGCAGGGCCCCGTTCACGCGCAACGGGGAAAGGGACGGGTGGAACCGGGGACGGCACGACGGGTGCGTAAATTATGCACAGGAATTCCGTATAAGGACCGGTAAGCGTCCTCCCTTGCGTGGCGGACGAACAAGGTTTCCCGGGGACGGCGCCGAAGCCCGGAACGGTGCGCGGGAAACCTTGGAAATGGGTAATTCCACCCTAATTTGGAATGCATGTAATACGCTGCATGGTGACAAGATGCAATATTTACCCGTGTTTCCAGATGACTCCGATTTCGGCCCGGAGCGCACCGGTGCCCGTGGCCGCGGGCCATGCCGGCGCCTCCTCGCCGGCGCCTTGGCCGTTGGCCTCCTGCTGGCGTCCGTCGGTGCCGCTCCCGCCTTCGCCGCCCAGGACGATCCGCGCCTGGACGGGCTGTTCACGAGCCTCAAGGCCACCGAGGACCAGGCCGAGGCCGAGCGCCTGACCGGGGCGATCTGGTCCATCTGGCACCAGTCCGGGCGGGTCGTGGCGGATGAGCAGATGCGCGAGGGACAGTGGTATATGCGGCATGGCATCCTGCGTTCGGCGTTGGACGATTTTTCCATCGTCGTCGCCTGGGCGCCCGACTTCGCCGAGGCCTGGCACAAGCGGGCCACGGTCCATTTCATGATGGGCAATTACCCGGCCTCGATCGCCGACCTGCACCGGACCCTCGTCCTCGAGCCGCGCCATTTCGGGGCGTTCGCCAACCTCGGCCTGATCTATCTGAAGCTGGACGAGAAGCGTGCCGCGCTCGCCGCCCTGGAGAAGGCGCTGGAGATCAACCCCCACCTCTCGGGCGCCCGCCAGAAGGTCCAGGAACTCCACGACAAGCTGGACGGCAAGAAGGTCTGAGGGCGGCGCGGGGCGGGCGTGAGCTGCGGACGGGCAGGGGGATCGGCGGCCAATCGTTCATAAGAGCGTGCGATCCTTGGGGGAATTTGGTTGAAGTCGGGGTCACCAACCGCTTGCCGAACTCAGGCAATTCGTAAGTAAGGACGCGGCGCGCCCGCATCGGGAATTCGGGCCAGTGCATCGCCCCACTGATACCACCCCGAGCGGCCATGGCGTGCGAACAGTTCTACATACGGGCCAGGGCTGCACGCTTCGACAACGCCGTAAAATTCATCCGGCTTTCGGCTGTGCTCGCGCTTTCGGGTCGCCAGCAGGTTAGGCATTGTCCGGCCGGGTTTCAGGGTTCTGGCATTCTTTCCCCGTGTCCCGAAGAGCACGAGTTCCGTCACATTGCGAAAATAGAACCCAACGCCGCGCCGGTCCGGCCCGCCGTCCTTGCGCACCTTGTACCAGATGAAATTGGTCTTGTAGGTGAAGCCCCAACGCTTCATGACCTCCAGGCCCTCGGCGACAAGCGCATTGGGCACCCAAAGGTAAAGGTGCGCCGTCGATCGTGTCAGCTGCGCAACGGGAAGCTCAAGAATGTCATCCAAGGTCATGGTACGGTAGCGCGACAGACGCTTGTGCTCCGGGGCCATCTTTCCCGTCCGGTTGGTGAATTGCCAAGGCGGGTCCGCCAGGATCGTCGAAAATTTCTCACCGTCAACGAATCTCAACAAATCCTCACCCGGCGTTACCGCATCAATCCTCGACATAGGTCCTCCCCCGAATTCCAAACACCGCGATTGGACAGCCGCCACCGCCACCGCCTTCAATTCTCGGCAACAATCGGCTCATGTGCGTTGTTGACGATCCGTACTTTTTTCCTTTGCCGAGCCTGTCGAAAATGTCCTGCAATTCGTCACAGCGCGTGATGATCACGCCCACATCAATGGCTCGCAACTCAAAGAGAAGTCTGAAGTTGTTTAAATCCCTGTCAAAAAAAGGATCTTTGTTGTTCCACTCGACCTCCAGAGCAACCCTGTTCTTAAAACAATCAACTTTGTGTGTTGGGGTTTCATAAACAGTTTCATCAACTTTAATGCTCGTTTCAAAGCCCTTTTCTACCCAACCTAGCCTGTAAAAATGGCCATCCAGTTTATTTGCGATCCGTGATTTTCGGCCGCCGGGCGCAAGTACATCACTCCGCAAGAGCCTGAACTTCCCGAGAACCGTCAGTACGTCGTTCCATTCTTTGGGATGTGCGGCAACCAAGACCGCCAACGCATTGCGCCATTCGTGAATCTCATAAAAGCGCTTGATCTGTCGCGGGACCGTCACGCCGGTCATATTTCGCTCCGTCGATGATCAATCTAGCACAACATGTAGCATGATTCCCGCCCATGAAAAACTATATGTTCTATACGGAAAACTATATCGTGACATTTCGAACAAATCAAGAACATCAATTAAATAAGCAGATTTCCATGAAGAAAAATGCTTCCTCCAACTGCCGAACGCCAGGGCAAAAAGCCGGGGAAGCGCCCGGGCTTTCCTCCGCGTCCTCGGCGTTTCGAATTTTTCGATACGCCTGCCCCCCCCCAAACCCCCTGACCAATTCGTGATCAACGGCCCGGTTGGCCGCGGCGCGCGGGTTCGCTATGGTGGCCCGTGTGATGGCATGGAAACGCGTGGCAATCGTGGCGGCGGTCGTGCTCGTGCTGGGCGGCGCGGGGGCCGCCGTGCTCACCGGGATAACGACCATGGCCCACGACGGGCGCACGGCCAGCGATAAAGGGGCGGCCAGGGCCCACGACTGGCGCACGGCCAGCCATGAACCGGCCGGCATCGCGCCCGACCCGGCGACGACGCCGGAAGCCGTGGCCCAGGTCTACGTGGCCCGGGCCTGGGGCTGGCGCGGCACCTTCGGCGTGCACAGCTGGATCGCGGTCAAGCCCTCCGGCGCGCCCGCCTTCACCCGCTACGAGGTGATCGGCTGGCGGGTCCTGCACGGGGGAGGGGGCTCGGCGCTGAGCATTTCCAACCGGCCCGCCGACGCGCGCTGGTTCGGGTCCATGCCGGTGCTCATCGCCGAGGTGCGCGGCGACGGCGTCGACGCGATCATCGCGCGCATCGACGCCGCCGCCAAAAGCTATCCCTTTGCCAACGAATACCGGGTGTGGCCGGGCCCCAACTCCAACACCTTTACCGCCCACGTCGGCCGCGCCGTGCCCGAGTTGAAGATGGACCTGCCGCCGACGGCCATCGGCAAGGATTACCTGACCAACGGCTCGGTGTTCGCCGCCGCGCCCAGCGGCACCGGGTTCCAGGTTTCCCTGTTCGGGCTCTTGGGCGTGCTCGCCGCGGTCGAGGAAGGCCTGGAGATCAACGTGCTCGGCCTCACCTTCGGCATCGACCCCAAGGACCTGGCCCTCAAACTGCCCCTCGCCGGGCGCATCGGACCCGGCGCCTAGTCCGCCGCCAAGACGGAGCCGTCATGAGCATCTGGGGCAAGGTCATCGGAGGCGTCGCCGGGTTCGCCATCGGCGGGCCCTTCGGCGCGCTTCTCGGCGCCTACGCCGGGCACGCGGTGGACCGGGCCCGGGAGCGGGCCGGCGGCGCCACCGCCACCGCCACCGCCACCGCCACCGCCGACCGCCAGGTCGCCTTCACCATGGCCGTCATCGTGCTCGGGGCCAAGATGGCCAAGGCCGACGGCCGCGTCACCCGGGACGAAATCGCCGCGTTCAGACAGATCTTCCACATCCCGCCCGCCGAAATGAAGGAGGTGGGGAAGCTGTTCAACGCCGCGGCCGAGGACGCCACCGGGTTCGAGCCCTATGCCCGGCAGATCGCCGACATGTTCGCCCATGAACCGGCGGTGTTGGAGGAGCTGCTGGGCGGGCTCTTCCACATCGCCAAGGCGGACGGCACGGTGCATACCGGCGAGCTGGAGTACCTGCGCCAGGTGGGCGCCATCTTAGGCTTCGAGGGCCACGCCTTCGAAAGCATCCGCGCCCAGCACATGGGCGCGGCCGCGGCCGACCCGTACGAGGTGCTGGGCCTGACCCGCGACGCCACGGACGCCGAGGTGAAGACGGCGTACCGCAAGCGCAGCCGGGAATACCACCCGGACACCCTGATCGCCCAGGGCCTGCCCCAGGAGTTCATCGACCTGGCGACCGAGAAGATGGCGGCCATCAACACGGCGCATGACCGCATCGGGAAGGAGCGCCGACCGCGCTAGGCGCGGACACCGACGCGGGCGGGAGAGAGAGGGCAGGCGGCCCATGGCGGAGAACGGGAGATACGAATCGCCCAACCATGACGCCAGGCCCGACGGCGCGGCCATCGACATGGTCGTCCTGCACTACAGCGGCATGGAGACGGCGGACGCGGCCCTGGCGCGCCTGTGCGACCCGGCGGCCAAGGTCAGCGCCCATTACCTGATCGACGAGGACGGCGCCGTCCGCCGGCTGGTGGCCGAGGAACGCCGGGCCTGGCACGCCGGCGCCGCCTGCTGGCGGGGGGTGCGCGACGTCAACGGCCGCTCCCTGGGCATCGAGCTGGTCAACCCGGGCCACGAGTTCGGATACCGCCCCTTCGCCGAGGCGCAGATGGCGGCGCTCGAAGACCTGGCGCGGGACATCCTCGCCCGCCACCCCATCGAGGCGCGCAACGTGGTCGGCCATTCCGACGTGGCGCCCCGGCGCAAGATGGACCCCGGCGAACTGTTCGACTGGCCGCGCCTGGCGGCGGCCGGCATCGGGTTGTGGCCGGCCAGCGCGCCAGCGGACGAGGCGGACGCCGACGAGGACGAGGCCAAGGCCATGCTCGCCGACTTCGGCTACGAGACCGGGGACCTGGGGATGACGGTGACGGCTTTCCAGCGCCACTTCCGCCCCCGGCGCGTCGACGGCACCATGGACGGCGACACCGCCGGCCGCCTCCGGGGCCTGCTCAAGCTGTGCCGGTGACGCGGCCCTTGACGACGGTGCGCGACGGATTACCCTTATACGTGCCAGACGGCCGGATGGTCGCCTTCCACGCCCCGTGCGGGCGCGGGGGGAGGAAAGTCCGGGCTCCACGGAAACACGGTGCCGGGTAACGCCCGGCGGGGGCGACCCCAGGGAAAGTGCCACAGAAAGCAAACCGCCCGCCGAAGCCCTCCGGGGCGAAGACGGGCAAGGGTGAAAGGGTGCGGTAAGAGCGCACCGCGCCCCCGGCAACGGGGGTGGCAGGGCAAACCCCACCGGGAGCAAGACCAAGTAGGGACGGCGCGCCGGGGCCTTGTCCGTCAAGGACCAGGGAACCGGCAGGCGGGTTTTCGCGCCGCCGTCCGGGTCGGTCGCACGAGGCGTCCGGTAACGGGCGTCCCAGATGAATGGCCATCGTCCGCCTCGGCGGATACAGAACCCGGCTTACAGGCCGTCTGGCGCCTTCCTCTCCGCCGTCGTCTATTGCCGAATGCCCGATTCCCGAGGCGTGAAAGGACCGCGACGTCGGAGATCGCCGAAGACGGGATAATACCAAGGGTCGCTGATCGTGACTCATAGAGATCGCGTAGGCGGCTCGTCGGGCAGGAGGAAAGTTTCAGGCGATGCGGCGCATCGTCGAAACTTTTCGACGCCCTCCGACGGGCCGCATACGCGACCGCAACGGCGGCTTACCAA
>JADFHR010000172.1 GCA_022567015.1 Pseudomonadota bacterium | reverse complement strand
TTCATTGATGCGCGCATGGAAGAGGGTTCGGGCGGCCATCCCGCTACGGTTTCGTTCGCGGGCCATAGCATTGCTTGCCAGGCGGCGCCATGCTCGTCGTCCGCCGTCATCGTTGCCATTAGGCCGGAAGACGTGGCCATTGCCGGCGACCATGCCGAGGACAGCGACGGCGTCTCTCACCTGGTCGGAACGGTGAAAAAGATCTCCTTCACTGGCCGTGAGGCCAAGTACGTCCTGGAGTGCGAGGGCGGGATTTCCCTCACGGTGAACGTGGCCCGCCCGACCTTGGAGCGACTCACAGGTACCGGCGGCAAGCTGAAAATCGCTTTGCCGCACGAGAGTCTCCTGTTCTTCGACAAGAAAACGCAGCGCCGTCTGTGAGCGTGGAGCGGACAGTGTTTCGCAGGAAGCTAGCGCAGTTCAATATCTGGACGTTGATCATGTTGATCGCGCTCGCCGTCGTTGCCGTACTTCTCCTGAATCCACTGGCGAATGTATTCGTGGCCAGCTTCATCGACCGCGATGACGGTAGTTTCACGCTGGCGAACTACGGCCGAATACTTGGCCACAGGTATTACCGCTCGACCATTTTCAACAGTCTGATCGCCGGCTTCGGCGGGATGGCCGGCGCCCTGCTGCTGGGCGTGCCGCTCGCCTTCCTGACGTCGCGTTTCGAGATAAGGGGGCGGCAGGTGGTCGCGACCCTGGCCGTCCTGGCGCTGGTGTCCCCGCCCTTCATCGGCGCCTATTCGTGGATCATGATGCTGGGGGCCAACGGCTGGTTGCGGGCGCTTTTGGCGGATGTGGGGATCCATCCGCCGTCGGTGTTCGGCCTGTTTGGCATTCTCCTGGTGTTCTGCCTCAAGTTCTATCCTTTCGTCTACCTGCTGACGGCCTCCGCGCTGACCTCGGTCAACCGCTCGATCGAGGATGCCGGCGAGAACCTCGGCTGCGGGCCGTACCGCAAGTTCTTCAAGGTCACCTTGCCGCTGGTGTTCCCCGGCATGAGCGCCGGAGCCTTGTTGGCCTTCGTGCTGTCGATGGCCGATTTCGGAACGCCCCAGATCATCGGCGGCGATTTCCGCGTGCTGTCGGTGGAGGCCTACAACCTGTTCACCAGCGAGATCGCCGGCAACCCCAGCCTGGCCTCGACCGTGAGCATCATTCTGATCGTCCTGTCCTTGATCTTCTTTGCCCTGCAACGCCACATGGTGAACCGGCGGAGCCACGCCGGCAGCCTGATCAACAAGCCCGAGGTGAAACCCCTCAAGGGCCTCAAGTCCGTCGCCGCGCACGGCGTCTGCTACGGGATCGTGCTGTTGAGCTCGCTGCTGGCGGTGATTTACATCTGGCGCGTCGTCGAGGTGGCCTACTTCCGGCCGGCGCCCGAGGGCGGGCCGGCGCCCGCCGAGGCGCCGCTTTCCATGCTCGTGCCCATGTGGCTGCTCACCGGCGCCAGCGTTTATTTCGGCATCGACGCCACGCGCACCCTGGAGGTGGCGGGCGCCGCCGCGACCTTCCTGCTGAAGGCAACCCCATGAGCGCCGAGGCGACGATTCTGCTGGCCATGGCGGTGCCCCTCGTCGCCGCCGTGCTGATCGTGCTCACCGGGTCGCGGCCCAACCTGCGCGAAGGCGTGACCCTGGCGGCGGCGGCCATCCTGTTCGGCCTCGTCGCCTCGCTGTTCCCCACCGTCCTCGCCGGCGGGCGGCCCGCCGTCGTCCTCGGCGAGATGCTGCCCGGCCTGGCCATCGCCTTCGAGGTCGAGCCCCTGGGCATGCTGTTCGCCGGCGTCGCGAGTTTTCTGTGGCTGGTCACGTCCATTTATTCCATCGGCTACATGCGCGGCCACCACGAGAAGAACCAGACCCGGTTCTACGCCTATTTCGCCATCGCGCTGTCGAGCACCATGGGCGTCGCCTTCGCCGGCAACATGCTGACCCTGTTCGCCTTCTACGAGGTGTTGACCCTGTGCACCTTCCCCCTGGTCACCCACCACGGGACCGAGGAGGCGAAGCGGGCCGGGCGGGTCTATCTGGGCATTCTGCTGGGGACCTCCATCGGGCTTCAGCTTTTCGCCATCGTCTGGACGTGGACCATTGCCGGGACCCTCGATTTCACGGACGGCGGCATCCTCGCCGGCAAGGCCGCCGGTCCCACCGTCGGCATCCTGCTGGCGCTGTACGTGTTCGGCATCGGCAAGGCGGCGATCATGCCGTTGCACCGCTGGCTGCCGGCGGCCATGGTGGCGCCGACGCCGGTGAGCGCGCTCCTGCACGCGGTGGCCGTGGTCAAGGTCGGCGTCTTCACCGTGCTCAAGGTGATCGTCTACATCTTCGGCGTCGAATTCCTGGCCCAGGCGGCCAGCAGCCGCTGGCTTCTCTATGTGGCCGGGTTCACCATCGTCGCCGCGTCGGTGGTGGCGCTGCGTTCGGACAACCTGAAGCGCCGCCTCGCCTACTCGACGGTGAGTCAGCTCTCCTACGTGATCATGGCGGCGGCGATCCTGACGCCGCTGTCGGCCATGGGAGCGGCGTTGCACATCGCCGCCCACGCTTTCGGCAAGATCACGCTGTTCTTCTGCGCCGGCTCCATCCTTGTCGCCAGCCACAAGACTCTGGTCAGCGAACTCGACGGGATCGGGCGGAGGATGCCGTGGACCATGGCCGCCTTCGCCATCGGCGCGCTCTCCATGATCGGCATTCCGCCGACCGTGGGCTTCGTCAGCAAATGGTATATTCTGCGGGCCGCCATGGAGGCCGAACAAATGTTCGCGGTGGTGGTGATCGTGCTCAGCACCCTGCTCAACGCCGCCTATTTCCTGCCCATCGTGTACGCCGCCTTCTTTCGCGCCGAGACGGCGGAGCCGGCGGCCGGCGGCGGCCCGGCGCGGGGCGCCGAAGCCGGGGACGGCGGGACTCCCCGCCACCACGGGCACCGCCGGGAAGGGCATGGAGAGGCGCCGCTGTGCGTCGTCCTGGCGCTCACCGTCTCGGCCGCGGGCATTCTGTTCCTGTTCTTCTTTCCCGACCTTCCGTTCGCGCTCGCCCGTCAACTGGCGGGAGGCGCGGGATGAGCGAGGGCAAGCACTGGCTGGTCAGGCGGCGCTCGATCCGCGTGCTGTGGATCGTCTTCGTCGCCGTCCTCGCCGTCCTCGTCGTGGGCGATGTGTTCATTTACGGCCATCCCACCTTCGGGCTCGACGGCACCTTCGCCTTCTATGCCTGGTACGGCCTCCTGACCTGCGTCGTGATGATCCTGTTGGCCAAGGCGATGGGCGTCCTTCTGAAACGTAAGGATACCTACTATGACGGCGAGTAGCGCCTTCCCGCCGGCCTTGGTGCTCATCCTCGGCGGCCTCCTCCTGCCGCTGCTCAGGGGATACGCGCGCAGCATCGTCATCCTCGCCCTGCCCCTGCTGACGGTGTGGCTGGTATGGCAACTGCCGGACGGCGTCTCGCTGTCGGTGCGCTTCCTGGAGTACAGGCTCGAGGTGGTCAAGGCCGACGCCCTCGGCCGCCTGTTCGCCACCATCTTCGCCATCATGGCCTTCGCCGGCGGTCTGTTCGCGCTCAATCAGCGGCGGGTGGCGGAGCTGGCCGCGGCTTCCGTCTACGCCGGCAGCGCCGTCGGCGTCGCCCTGGCCGGTGATCTGATCACGCTCTTCGTGTTCTGGGAGATCATGGCCATTACCTCCACCTTGGTCGTGTGGTCCAGGGGAAGCGAGAATTCCTATCGCGCCTCCATGCGATACCTGCAGGTTCACCTGTTCGGCGGCGTCCTGTTGATGGCCGGGATCGTCGCCCAGGTGACGGACACCGGCACCATAGCCTTCACGGCGATGACGCCGGACACGCCGGGGACCTGGCTGATGCTCGCCGGCTTCCTCATCAACGCCGGGGCGCCGCCCCTGTCGGCGTGGCTGCCGGACGCCTACCCGGAGGCCTCATACAGTGGAACCGTGTTTCTTTCCGCCTTCACCACCAAGGCGGCGGTGTATGTGCTGCTGCGGGGCTTTCCCGGCGCCGAAATTCTGATCTACGTGGGCCTGTACATGATGCTTTATGGCATCGTCTACGCGCTCCTGGAAAACGACATGCGGCGGATCCTGGCCTACAGCATCGTCAACCAGGTGGGCTTCATGGTCACCGGAATCGGCATCGGCACCGAGATGGCGCTGAACGGCGCCGCCGCCCACGCCTTCACCCACATCATCTACAAGGCGCTGCTGCTGATGTCGGCGGGGTCGGTTCTGTACATGACCGGCAAGCGCAAATGCAGCGATCTCGGCGGCCTGTTCCAGAGCATGCCCCTCACCACCGCGTGCGGCATCATCGGCGCCCTTTCCATTTCCTCGTTCCCCCTGACCTCGGGCTTTATCAGCAAGTCGATGATCTCGCAGGGGGCGGTGGACGAGCGACTGGCCGTCACCTGGTTCCTGCTCGCCGCCGGGACGGCGGGCGTGTTCCTGCACGCCGGCATCAAGTTCCCGTGGTTCGTCTTCTTCCAGAAGGACTCCGGATTGCGGCCCCCGGACCCGCCTCTGAACATGCGCCTGGCCATGGTCCTGTTCTCCATTTTGTGCATCGGCCTGGGCGTGTGGCCGCAGCCCCTGTACGCCCTGCTGCCCTACCCGGTGGATTACGCGCCCTACACCGTTCCCCACGTGGTCAACATGCTTCAGCTGCTGCTGTTCTCGGGCCTCGCGTTCTTCACCATGCTGCCCCTGATGCGGCGGACGCTGACCATCACCCTGGACTTCGACTGGTTCTACAGGACCCTCGGCAAGTGGGTGCTCGGCCCGGCCGCGACCCTGACCGGCAACGCCCTGAGGCGGGCGGAGACGGAGGCGCGGAACTGGATCGGCGTCCTCATCGGTTTCGTCTTCCGCCACCACGGGCCGCAGGGGGCCCTGGCGCGTTCCGTACAGGCCGGCAGCATGGCCTTCTGGATGATCGTGCTGCTCGGGGCCTATTTGGTGCTGTACCTGGTTTAGGGCAGCGCCGGACCACGGGTTCCGATTCACCCGCGTGTGTCCATGGCCTCCTCACCCGAACAGGCTTCGATAGCCAAAGAGGGCCGGGGTGCCGCCCGTATGCAGGAAGACGACGGTCTGGTCCGGGGCGATGACGCCCTCGCGGACGAGGGCGATCAGACCGGCGAGCGCCTTCCCCGAATACACGGGATCGAGCAGCAGTCCCTCGTGGCGGGCGGCAAGGGAGATGGCTTCCAGGGTTTCGTCGTTGGCGATGCCGTAACCCGGCGCCAGGACCCGGTCATCCACCCACACGTCCTCCGCGCCGATGAGCCCGGGTTTTCCGATCATGTCGGCGGTTTCCGACGCCCTTCCCAGGACCCGTTCCGCCTGCTCGTCCCGGCCGCGGCGGACGCAGATACCCAGCACGGGCACCTTGGACCCGGCGAGCCTGAGCCCGACCAGCATGCCGGCATGGGTCAGCGCGCTGCCGCTCGGCAGGACGATCAGGTCCATGGCGAGTCCCGCCCGGGACGCCTGGTCCAGCACCTCGCGGGCGGCGTCGATGTAGCCCAGCGCGCCGAGGGGCGGATGGTCTTCGCCCAGGTGAATGACGTACGGCCTGCCGCCCCTGGCCCGCACCTTTTCGGCGATTGCCTCCAGGGCCCCATCGGCCGCCTTCTCGTCCGCGTCGCCGGGGCAGGCGTGGATGGTGGCGCCCAACACCCGGTCCAGGAGCACGTTGCCCGAATTGTGGTAATCGGCGCCCATGCCGGGGACCCTTTCTTCGTGCTGGATCTCGCAGGCCATGCCCAGTTTCGCCGCCGCCGCCGCCGCCATGCGCAGATAGTTGGACTGCACGGCACCGGTGATCAGGATGGTGTCCGCATCCCGGGCCCTGGCCTCGCCGAGATAGAATTCCAGTTGCCGCGCCTTGTTGCCGCCCATGGCAAGGCCCGTGCAGTCGTCCCGCTTGACGTAGAGGCGGGGCCCGCCGAGCAGTTTCGTGAGCCCGTCCATCGGCTCGAACGGCGTCGGCGTGTGGGCGAGCCGGACCCTGGGAAAATCGGCAAGGGGCATCGGGCGCCTCCATTAAATTGCGGGCCGCGGCGGGCTCCGCCGGCCAGGCACCCTACCCGCCCCCGGCCCGGACAGGCAAACCGGGCCCCGGTTCAGGCCGGCGCTTCGCCCGGGAAGTTGATCTCGACGGTGAGGCCGTCGGGGTCTTTCACGAACACCTGGCGCGTCCGCGTGCCGGGCGGGGTGCGCTCGTCGAAGGGGATGCCCAGCCGGCGCAAGCGGTCGGTGAACTCGGCAAGACCGCTGGCGCGGAAGGCGACGTGGTCGATGGCGCCGGTCCCGGCGTCCTTTGGGCCGTTGCCGCCGATCAGGTGCACGGTGGGCGAGTCGCCACAGTAAAGCCAGGCACCGGGGATGGTGAACGCCGGCCGTTCCCCGTGGCGCAACCCCAGGACATCCACGTAGAACGCCACCGAGGCATCCACATCCGCGGTGCGGATGGTGTAATGGTCCAGCGACCGCACGGTCATGACCCGCCTCCTTGCTGTATTGGACCGCCCGCGCCCATCCCCGATTCCATTCCCGTTTGCGCCCTGGCCGACGCCGTCACGTTTACGATCATGCGGCCCAGGGCGCGCGTCAATGCCGTTTTATCCGGCGGGTGGATGACGAAAAACGTGACAAAGGCTGCGCCGTTGCCCATCGTGGCGGGCCTAGTACTTACTTTCACGATTTCGCGTACCATACGATCGCGTTTCCCGTTCCCTCGGCAGGAGGGGACGCGCGGGCGATGCGGGCCATCGGCAAGCGTTCCCGACGCCCCGAGGGAGCGGGAAACACGACCCGAAGGGCGGTCTTGCGAGGCTCCCGGGGGGACCAAGGGGGGTGTCCCCCCGGCTACGGTATGCGGGGGACG
>JADFHR010000171.1 GCA_022567015.1 Pseudomonadota bacterium | reverse complement strand
CCCGGCCGTGGCGGGCCCGCCGGCGGCCTCGAGGCGGGTCGCCTCGCGGTACTGGCGGCGCGCGATGGCGCGGTGGAACCGGGCATCGCCGCGCTGAAGACGGGCCCGCAACGGATGGTCGTTCGCTTCGGCGAGACCGGCGGCGCGCTCCCAGTCCCGGGCCTTGGCGATATTCCAGCGGGCCTGGCCGCGCAAGGTTGCGATGGCGATCTCGACTTGCGACCGGCCGGTGAGCGCCGCCTCCAACAGATGCTTCGGCGGGCGGCAGTCATAGCGGTTGTAGAGCCGGGCAAGCGCGCCCGCCTCCCGAAGCCGTGCGGAGGGCAGGTCAGGCATGGCCCGGCGCGGTCAGTTCGGTGATGGAGACCTGGTCCGATTCGTTACCCGCCACCACCAGCATGGCGGCGCTCGGCCGGCCGCCGGCGCGGGCGTTGGCGAGGATGATGTCGCCGGCCCGCAGCATGGCGTGCGCCGGGTCGAAGTATCCGGGCCCCGCCTTGGTCAAGGCGACGGCGGGGTCGGCGGTGGTGTAGTGCCAAAGCGTGAATCCGTTGGCGTAGGCGAGAACGCTTAAGTCCTTGGTTTGAAAGGCCATCGGTGCCTCCGTCCATAATGACCGGGGCACTATAAGATGTTCTTACTATAAAGTCAAGTTTTCCTTACCAACGCGCGCGTTTACGCGCCGCGGATGGTGTCGCCCGGGATATTTAAAGGGGCCTGTCGACGCGGATGGCGATGGCGGTGATGAGGATCTCCTCGTTCTCGCCGTCCGGCGTCAGCTTCAGGGGCTGCTGGTAATCGGGGTGTTGGGAGCGGGGCCAGAGATAGACCTGGCCGTCCTTCAGCACATACTGTTTGACCGTGGCCTCGGTCAGCCCGTCGCGGCGGACGCGCTGCACGATGACGTACTCCCCGTCCAGGGGTTGACGGCCGATGTCCATGAGCTTGACGCAGATGATGATGCTGCCGTCGGGGAATACGTCGCCCATGGATGGTCCCTTGACGCGCAGGGCAAACCGGCGGATACCCGGATACCGCTGATCTTCCGGCGTCTCTATGTAATGGCGCACGTCGGGGGATTCCTCCATGGCCTCCCGCCACACTCCGGCCTGTACCTCGCCGACGACGAATATCCTGTTATGCGAAATGGGCAAAACCGTGGCGACGTCCGCAACCGGCATTTCGCCGCTTTCGGTCATCAACCATTCCAGCGTCGTGCCGAGAAACCGGGCCAGTTCAACAAGGCGGTGGGTCCGGGGCCTGGTGTGACCGCTCTCCCACTGGGACACGGCCTCGCGGGTGATGCCGAAGTGGTCGGCGATATTCTCCTGCGATTTCCTGGCCCCTTCGCGGGCCTGGCGGATTTGGGTGCCAAGGGTCATAGCCATACTTATGTAAAACAGCCCGCGCGCGGCTTCATTGTAAGAATAGCTTGACATCACCTTAAGCACCACTTACATTCCGCTGACCATGGGAGACGGTGAGCTGGAAATGGAAGTGAATTTTGCGGACGGACCGGTGTCATGAGCGCGCACGGGATACCCTCGCGGGCCATGGGGCAATGGACGCACCCGGGCTTGGGGGCGGCCTGATGGACGGCGCCGTACCCGTAGCGACGGAGCCTGGGAGGCAAACCCTCGCGTGGCCGCGGGATGAGTGGATATCGGCGCGGCAGTTGGAGCGCCTGTTCGGGGACGCCGGGCCAGGGGAAATCATCGTCTACCACGTGGGCCACCTGGCCGAGGACCGCGAACTGTCTCCGCGCATGGGCCGCACGGCGGACCTCGCCATGCGCCTGGGCTGTTCCACCAACGTCGGGGTCACCATGCGGCCGTGGAGCGTGCACGCCGAGTACGGCCTGGGTCTTGGGTTTCTGACCCAGAAACGCTTGGGCCCCGGCGTCTTCGAGTACCGCATCCAGAAGGGGGCGTCATGACCTTCGTCTTCTGGTGGCCGGTTTTGTACGGCCTCGTCCTGTTGGAGGTCCTGGTGTTGTGGGTGAAGACAGACGACAGGAATCAGAAGACAGGGATCAGAAACCAGAAGTCAGAAAACAGCGGTCAGAAAATCCCAGTCCGAGCTTCCGGGGGTAACGCCCGGGAGATCACGTCGATCAGACGTGAAGCCTCCCTGTTCGACGGGGGGCCGGGGTCCGCCCTGCGGCGGGCCCTGTCCAGGGGCCCGAAGCCATGGGCGCCCCGGTCCCGTTTTTGCCTGCCCCGTCATGGGGTCCGCCGGACTCCCGTTGCGGGCGGGGGAACGCCCGGCGCGCACGCTCAATGCCTGCCCGCGGGACGGAGGGACAGGGTGGCGGAGGCGATGTGGCGGGCAACGCCGTCATGAAGGCCGGCGCCACGCACCCGGCCGCCCGCGCCGGAACCGGAACGCCCGGCGGGCGCGGCCGCCCCGGGGAAATGCTGCGGAGAACCGTCGTCCAATGGCTTGAATACACCAAGCCCGATGGTGAGTGGTTCCACATCCCCGATGCAGCCCCGCCCGCCGGTGTGGAAGCCCACGCCGCCAACGCCCCCGGGGTCAAAGCCCGCGTCGCCGACCTCGTCTTCGTGCTGCCCGGCGGGCGCGTGGGTTTCATCGATCTCGGGTCCGGGGGCCGGCCGGGCGCGGCCCGGCGCGCGTTCTCCGAAACGGTGCGCGGGCTTGGCGCCCGCTACGCCGAAGCCCACTCGATCGAGGAAGTGGCTCGGACTCTGCGCACGTGGGGGCTGCTGTGACCGGCGACCTGAGAGTTCCGCTGCTCGAGGCGCACCGGTACGAGGAACTCCTGCGCCGCCGGGCGCTGGGCGAGTCCACGGAGCAATTGCGCCGGGCCTTCGGGCTGAAGACCCGCAAGCAGGTCCGGGACATGATCAGCCACCGCAAACGGCGCTTCCTTGATGTGTGCAAGACCCTGGGCGTGGAGCCGCCGAAACCGACGCCCCGGCCTTCGTCGCTCACCCACGGCCAGGTGGGACAGATCCTCTGCCGTTACGCCGGGGGCGAGTTGCCGAAAACGATCGCGCCCGATTTCAACATCAGCGGCCGGCGGGTGAGGGACCTGATTTCGCAACACCTCGAGCGCGTGACCCAGATTCGCGCACAGCTTGCCCGGAAACCGCGCAGCGGCCAAAACGCGACGTGGGGGGCCGAGGAGCTCGGCTATCTCATAACCCACTACCCCACCGGCATGGCGCTCAATGCCATCGCCAGGGAGACCCGGCACCATCTCTACGAAGTGAAACGCAAGGCCGCCGAGCTGGGATTGCCGCGTTCCAGGACGGCACCGTCGCTGGAGGCCGAATCCGGCCTCGCCCCCGCCGCCAACTCCGGAGGCCCGGCGTTCATCAGTGCGAACCTGGAAGACGTCGTCGGATGGCTTCGCGCCAACGGTTGCCGCGTCGAAGACGGCTTGCGCTCCGGCACATACCGCATCGGCTTCATGAACTCCATGACGCCCCAGCAAGTCGTCCGTTTCGCCAACGACAGGCGCGCCCGGTGCAAACGGGGGGCGCTGGCGCCTTTCACGGTCGATGCCGGCACAGGCGTGCCTTTGCCCGCAGGCGCAGACGGCC
Organism: Pseudomonadota bacterium; assembly: GCA_022567015.1. Taxonomy (GTDB): domain Bacteria; phylum Pseudomonadota; class Alphaproteobacteria; order Rhodospirillales; family 2-02-FULL-58-16; genus JACZQZ01. The sequence goes on along the minus strand of JADFHR010000171.1, from coordinate 3,412 downwards.
GCAGCCTGACAGGCTCGAGCATGGAGGCGGCATGAAGGTCAGAAGACAGAAGTCAGAAGACAGGGATCAGAAGTCGGATCCAAAGATGTGCTGTGCATGCCTTGCGTCGATCCCTGTCCGTTTGTGTGAGTTGAAACCCGAGGGATGAGCAAGACCATGGCCACGGTCGACCTTCGAAGGCTGGAGGCCCTGCGCGAGGCGCTTCGGGGGGCGCGTATCCTGAGCCGCGCGACGCACCCGGGCGGCCTGGTCGCCGTCAACCTCCTGCTGAGCGCCCAGGCGTTCACCGGATTGGCGTGGGCCGTTTCCGACAGCACGGAAACCCTGCAACGCGACCCCCTGCAAAGGGAACGGCGACGGTGAGACGTGGGCACGGATGCGGGGTGGGAACGGGGCGACCGGCCGTACGCTCGGTGCCGGTGACGGACGCAGTCCCGGGAGCGGGGAAAGGCACGGTCACGGTCCGCCTTGGCCGCGAGTTCGAACACCTTCTGTGCGTGGCCCGGACCGCGCTGGCGCGGGGCGACCGGCGTCCCGCCGAGAGGCTGCTGATCACCTATCGGGACGAGGTGAGGGCGCTGGCCGGCCGGCCGGGGACACACCGCAAAACCCAGGCCCTGAGGAAGGAGAGGCTGAAGCGGGCGCGGCTGAAAAGCCAGAAGATCGCGGCCCTGCTGGCCCGCGCACCCACCGGTGACGCCGCCCTGCTGTCCACCAGCGGTACCCCCAGCCCCTATGCCGAAGTCCACGCCCGCCGCCAGCGCGATCCCCTGGCCAACGTGAGACTCACCGATACACAGGCCGCCGCGGCCAACGAGATCCGCGACATCTTCGAGGCCACCGTGCGCAGTCTGATGCCCGCGACCCTGCCCCTCGATTCCATCCGCGTGGACGGGGGCCGCGCCAGGAAGGACGCGTGGTTGAATTTGCCGTCCTGGGTGGCGGAACGACGCATCGCGGTGTACCTCCCCTGGGTGGGCCGGTATGGCAGGGCGTGCGTGGCGCGCCTTGGGACCGAGGGCCTTGAGACGGACAGGCTGAGCGCCGTCGACCTGGTGCTGACGGTGCTCATCGACCGGGTGCCGTTCCGCCGCCTGGAGCGGCGGTTCAAATTGCGCAACGGTGTCCTGGGGCGCGCCTTCCGCGAAGCCCTGGACGGCTACGCCCACATGGCGCGGCGGAGGAAGGGGGTGTGAGGCGCGCACGACCGGCGGGTGGGCTGGCACCATCCGCGCCCCGGCACGGGCACTTAACCCGTTTTGACAGGGGGCGGCTTTTGGTCCATTTTGTCCATGCTTCGAGAAGTTCCGACGCGCCCCGCCGGGGATGAAACCGGGGGGGGTTTTTTGTCGCCGGAAATTTCCACATCAGGAAGGACTCGATAATGGCGGGACGGCCGAAGGGCACTCCCAAGTCCGGCACGCGCAGGACAGCGACGCCAAAAAATGCGGCCGCCGGGCGTCGGCCGAAAACCGCCAAAAGCGCACTGACGCCGCTCGACTACATGCTGCAGGTACTGCGCGACCCGGAGTCCGGCAAGGACGAAAAAAAGTGGGCGGCGCAGCAGGCGGCGCCCTTTGTACATGCCCGGCTGGCGTCGACGAAGGCGGGCGGCCCGGGCGGCGGCAGCGTCCCGCACGACCACAGGCTGGATCCGGCGGTGCAGGAAATGATCGACCGTGTCATTGCACGAAAGGCGACTTGAGCGCCACGCCCACTACGAGAAGATTTTCAAGGCCGCCAAAGCCCCGGCCGCCAAGAAGGAGGCAGCGCGGCAGCTTGCGCGCGGCGATCTCTTTTACCTTCTGGTCAAAACCCTGGGCCGGGTGGACGTCGACCGGGACTGGCTGTTCGCCCGCTGCCTGGAGGTACAGAACAGCCCCGACGGGCATCTGGACCTGTGGGCGCGCGAGCACTACAAAAGCAGTCTCATCACCTTCGGGCTCACCATTCAGGACATTCTGGTCGACCCGGAGATCACCGTCGGCATTTTTTCGCACACCCGACCCATCGCCAAGGGGTTCCTGCGCCAGATCAAGCGGGAGTTCGAATGGAACACGGATCTGAAAAGCCTGTTCCCGGACATCCTGTATCAGGAGCCGCACGAGCGCTCGCCGAAATGGTCCGAAGACGACGGCCTGGTCGTCAAGCGCCGGGGCAACCCGAAGGAATCCACGGTCGAGGCGTGGGGCCTGGTGGACGGCCAGCCCACGGGCAAGCACTTCTCATTGATGGTCTACGACGACGTGGTGACGCGGGAGTCCGTGACCACCCCGGACATGATCCGCAAGGTGACGGATGCCTGGGCGCTTTCGCGCAACCTCACCGCCGAAGGCGGCAGGACGCGCACCATCGGCACCCGGTATCACTACAACGACACCTACCGCACAATGATGGACCGTAAAGCCGTCCGGCCCCGCATTCACCCGGCAACCGTGGACGGCACCGTGGACGGGGAGCCGGTGCTGTTCACCAGGGAACGCCTGGCCGAGAAGCGCCGCGAGATGGGGCCGTATATCTTCGGCTGCCAGATGCTGCTCGATCCCAAGGCCGACGAGACCCAGGGGTTCAAGGAAGACTGGCTGGCCTTCTGGCCGGCGCGGCACACGGCGAACATGAACCTCTACATCGTCGTCGACCCGGCATCGAAGAAACGCAAGACCAGCGATTACACCTTCATGGGCGTTGTCGGCGTGGCCCCGGACGAAAACTTCTACATCGTCACCATGATCCGCGACCGGCTCAGCCTGACCCAGCGCGCGGACGTCCTGTTCGCCCTGCACCGGGAGTACAGGCCCTTGGGCGTCGGCTACGAGGAATACGGGCTGCAGGCCGACATCGAGCACATGAAGGACCACATGGAGCGCGAGAATTACCGCTTTCCCATCACGGCGCTGGGCGGCCGGCTGGGCAAGGAAGACAGGATCAGGCGCCTGGTGCCCCTGTTCGAACAGGGGCGGATATTACTGCCCGAGCATTGCATGCGCCGCAACCACGAAGGGATTTCGGAGGATCTGACGCGGGTGTTCATCGACGAGGAATACCTGCCGTTCCCCGTCGGCGCCCACGACGACATGCTGGACGGCCTGTCCAGGATCGTCGATCCGAAGTTCCCGGTGAAGGCGCCCAGGCAGGCGCGGCGGGGTGCCGGCCAGCCGGCGCGGGCGGACAGCGCGTATGATCCGCACGGATGGTGAGGACAGATGACCAAGTCACGTTCTGGGCAGCCTGATATCCGCAGCCTCGCCGAGCCGCTTTCGAAAGTGAGGGATGAACACGACGCTGCTAGTCTTACTGCGTCATAAACATGTCGGTGGGCCGTGTCGCGGCGGGATCGTCTGTGCACAGCATGGACATCGTGGCAGCGCTTGGGCCAGGGCTCGGGCGATGCGCCGGCGCAAGGTTGCGATCG
>JADFHR010000170.1 GCA_022567015.1 Pseudomonadota bacterium | reverse complement strand
GCCGTTCACCCGCGGTCTTTCGGGGCTGCGCATCCCGGCCGGGGTCGACCGGGTGACGGTGCGTGCCCACGACAAGGTGCACGGCTACGGGGGCCGGGAGAAGGCGGTGGCGCTTTCCCGCTAGTGGCCTTTATCAGCTAAATTGTACCCCTACGATCGCTTTTCCCGGTTCCCCGGCAGGAGGGGAGGCGCAGGCGATGGCGGCCCATCGGAAAGCCTTCCCAACGCCCCGGGGGAGCGGGAAAAGCGACCCGAAGGGCGGCGTTGCAAGGCTTCCGGACGTCGTCGCGCGCCGCTTGTGGTGCATGCACACCAAGGCGCAACGCGCTCCTAGCCGGAAACCTCGCAACGCCGTCGTAGGGGTATAATTTAGCTGATAAAGGCCACTAGGCGGCCGGGCCGACTAAGACCGGGCCGTGAGCGGCCCGCCCAGCGCCCTTGGTATTAGACGTCGTAGTAGAGGAAGAATTCGTACGGGTGTGGTCTCAGGCGCATCGCATCCACCTCGTTCTCCCGTTTGTACGACAACCACGTCTCGATGACGTCCTTGGTGAAGACGTCGCCTTTGAGCAGGAAGGCGTGGTCGTCCTCGAGCGCGTCCAGGGCCTCTTCCAGCGAGGCCGGAGTCGATTTCACCGCCGCCGCCTCCTCGGGCGGCAGGTCGTAAAGGTTCTTGTCGATGGGCGGGCCGGGGTCGATCTTGTTTTCGATGCCGTCGAGCCCCGCCATGAGCATGGCGGCAAAGGCGAGGTAGCCGTTGCAAGACGGGTCCGGCGGGCGGAACTCGACGCGCTTCGCCTTCGGGTCGGACGTGTACATGGGGATGCGGCAGCACGCCGACCGGTTGCGCTGCGAATACACCAGGTTGATCGGCGCCTCGAAGCCGGGAACCAAGCGGTGATAGGAGTTGGTGGTCGGCGCGCAGATGGCGAGCAGCGCCGCCGCGTGCTTGAGCAGCCCGCCGACATAGTGGCGGCCCAGTTCGCTCAGGCCCGCGTAGTCGGATTCGCTGAAGAACAGGTTGGTGTCCCCCTTCCACAGGCTGGAGTGGACGTGCATACCGGACCCGTTGTCCTCGAACAGGGGCTTGGGCATGAACGTCGCCGTCATGCCGTAGGTGTGGGCCACGTTCTTGACTACGTACTTGTACTTCATCAGGCTGTCGGCCATGCGCGTAAGGGCGGCGAAGCGCATGGCGATCTCGGCCTGGCCGCCGGTGGCCACCTCGTGGTGGTGGCATTCCACGGGGATGCCGATCTCCTCCATGGTGAGCACCATCTCGGTGCGGATGTCCTGCATGCTGTCCGTGGGCGGGCAGGGAAAGTAGCCTTCCTTGGGGCGCGGCTTGTGGCCCAGGTTGGGGTCCTCCTCCTTGCCGGTCGCCCAGTTGCCCTCGGTCGAATCAACGGTGTAGAAGCCGTAGTTGGTGCCCTGCCCGTAGCGCACGTCGTTGAACACGAAAAACTCGGCTTCGGGGCCGAAATAGGCCACATCGGCGACGCCGGTGCTTTTCAGATGGGCCTCCGCCTTTTGCGCGATGTAGCGGGGATCGCGGCTGTAAGGCTGCCCGGTCACCGGATCGCGCACGTTGCAGATCATCACCAGGGTCGGCACCGCGGTGAAGGGATCGAGGAACGCGGTCTCCGCGTTGGGGACCACCATCATGTCGCTTTCCTGAATCTGCTGGAAGCCGCGGATCGAGGATCCGTCGAAGCCGATGCCCTCGTCGAAGACGTCCGCGTCGATGCAATGCGGCGGCACCGAGAAGTGTTGCCAGGTGCCGGGAAGGTCCGCGAAGCGCACGTCCACCATGCGGACGTCGTTGTCCTTTATGGCCTTGAGGACATCGTCTGGGTTTTTGCAGTTCAACGGCATGATTGGGGCTCCTCCTCCCTTATCTCCGCGCAATCAACACATGGCGGGTTTTCAACGGACCAACGACTCGAGGGATCAACGACTCGAGGGTCCTGCTAGATGGCATCCTTGCCCCTCTCCCCGGTGCGTACCCGGATGGCCTCTTCCACCGGGGAGACGAAGATCTTGCCGTCGCCGATGCGGCCCGTGTAGGCCGCCCGCTGGATGGCCTCGATGGCCCTTTCCAGCAACTGGTCGTCGACGACCAGCTCGATCTTCACCTTGGGCAGGAAATCGACCACGTACTCGGCCCCGCGGTACAGCTCCGTGTGGCCCTTCTGGCGGCCGAAGCCCTTGGCCTCGAGGACGGTCATGCCTTGCAGGCCGATGTCGTGCAGCGCCTCCTTAACCTCGTCCAGCTTGAAGGGCTTGATGATGGCTTCGATCTTTTTCATCGGGTCGTGCGCCCTTCCGTCTGATGGGCCGGGCCGGCATGCGCGGGCCGGCGCGCCCGGCATCGGCCGTCCGGCCTGGTGATCGCCCGCCTTTCCATTAGCCCCGCCATTCCATTAGCATGACGCGTGCCAACCGGCGTCGACCGGTGATTCCCTGGAAATCCGGGGAAAACGAAGGGTCGCCGCACCGTTCAGGCAGCGGAATGGCCATATTTTGTGCCTAATTATCATGCAGTTGCCTAAAAATCAAACACGCCTTGAAGGGCCTCACAGGCATTCGCGGATGCGCCGCGCGGCCTGGCGGATGTTGTCCGTGCTGTTGGCGTACGAAAACCGCAGGTACCCTTCGCCATGGACGCCGAAACTGGTTCCGGCGACGGTGGCGACGCCGGCCTCGGCCAGCAGCCTGTCCTGCAGCTCCGCCGCGCCCATGCCGGTGCCGGTGATGTCGGGGAAGGCGTAAAAGGCGCCGCCCGGCTCCGTGCAGCGGAAACCGGGAATGGCGTTCAACGCCTCGACGATGACGCCGCGCCTCTCGTCAAAGGCGGCGACCATGCGGTCCACGGAGTCCTGGGGGCCGGTGAGCGCCTCGATTCCGGCGTACTGGGTGGCCGCGTTGACGCAACTGTGGCAGTTGATGGCGAGGCGCGTCGCCGCTGCCACCAGGGACGCCGGCCACACGCCGTAGCCCAGGCGCCAGCCGGTCATGGCATAGGTCTTGCTCCAGCCGTCGAGCACGATGAGGCGGTCGCGGATGGTCTCGTACTCCAGCAGGCTGACGTGGGTGCGGCCGTCGTACAGCATGCGGCTGTAGATCTCGTCGCTGAGGATGGTGACGCCGGGGTGGGCCTCCAGCCCTTCGACGAGGCGCTCGATCTCGGCGCGCGGAACGACGCCGCCGGTGGGGTTGGCGGGGCTGTTGAGGACGATGAGCCGCGTCGCCGGGGTGATGCGCTCCAGGACTTCCTCGGCGTTGAACGAGAAGCCGCTTTCCTCGTGCAGCGGCATGGGTACGGCCTTGGCGCCGGTGAAGTTGATGACCGATTGGTAGATCGGAAACCCGGGGTTGGGATAGAGGATTTCCACCCCCGGCTCGCCGAACATGATGATGGCGAAGAACATGGTCACCTTGCCGCCGGGCACCACCACCACGTGGCCCGGGTCGACGGCGACGCCGCGCATTTTCTCGATGTCCGCGGCGACGGCCTCGCGCAGGGGCCCGATGCCGCCGGCGGGGGTATAGCCGTGATGGCCGTCGCGCAGGGCCTTGACCGCCGCCTCGACGATGTTCTGGGGCGTGGTGAAGTCGGGCTGGCCGATGCCGAGATTGATGATGTCCCGGCCTTCCTCTTCCAGGGCCTTGGCGCGGGCCAGGACCTCGAAGGCCGATTCCGTTCCCAGCCGGGACATTCCGGCGGCCAAGCGTCCCATGGCGATCCCTCTCATGGCGCGTGCGTGGACGTGGGCCACGTTATGGTATACGGCGGCGCAAAGAGCAACGGCAGACCACCGCCGCGGCGGCGGGAAATTCGATCACGCCCGTGTATAATCGCGCGATGGGAGCTAAAATGCCGCTCAGTCGCTACAAGGAAGGATTCGAACGCCTCGGCATAGTGGCGTTCGTCGTCGTCGCCGTGGGTTTCGGCATCCTCCGCTTCGCGGCCACTCCCTATGAGCCACCCGGAGAACTCACCGAGCAGGGGCAGGCCATCAAAGAGGAGATGGCGCGGGAATGCGATGAAGGGGTCGTCGTGTTCGCCTATCTGTGCCGCAAAAGGGTGGTGGCCGAATACCGGTGGGAGCACGAACGCGGCCAGGCGGGCATGGCCGTGATCGCGATCGTCGTCGTCGTCGCGGCCTTCGTCTGCTACCGGACCTACCCCTGGGTGCGCGACGGTTTCCGGACCAGATAACCGGCCCCGGCGGGCGCTTGACGGGCCGCAGGCACGGGTCTACATCAGGGACCCCGCGATGGTGGCTGTAGCTCAGTTGGTTAGAGCACCAGATTGTGGATCTGGGGGTCGGGGGTTCAATTCCCCTCAGCCACCCCAACCCTCTCCCAAGGGCGTGATCGTCCGGGAAATGTAGCTGTTCTGCGGGTTTCGATCCTCGCCAGTGGTACGGAAAATTGGTCCAGAGGCGAGGTCGGAGATGGTTTGTAGGGCGTGCCCGTGGCCGGGGGGTTTGGTTGCCGGAGGGGGAGGGATTCCCCCCCCGGGGTTGGTCAGGTGCCGACGTCGATGCCGAGGGCCAATAGTTCCGCCACCGTCAGGCCTGCTACGCCTGGCGTCGGATCGCTCAGGGTCACGTCCTGGAAGGTGATCGAGAACCCGGCCGCGCCGCCGATCGTCAGGACGGTGTCGATCGCAGCCCCGCCGACACCCTGATCGCTCGTGTCGTCCAAGCTCACCGCCGCGGCCCGGGCGTCCGCGTCGGCAAACCCGCCAAGGGCGTCGAACAGGGCGTCCAGGTCCACCTCATCGGTCCCGACTCCAAAGTCGGTAATGACGTCGGCGCCGTCGCCGGCGCTGGTGTAGAGGAAGTCGTCGTCGCCGGCGCCGCCGGTCAGCCTGTCGTTGCCGGAACCGCCCGTCAGCTCGTCGTTGCCGGTACCGCCCAGCAGCACGTCGTTGCCGCCTTCGCCGAACAGGAAGTCGTCGCCGGCGCCGCCGAGCAGCACGTCGTCGCCGGGGCCGCCGGTCAGGGTGTCGCCCAAGCCGCCGCCGTAGAGAAAGTCGTCGCCGGCGCCGTCGGCGGTCAGGGTGTCCGCGCTGTCGACCCCGGCCGTGTTGGCGAACAAGCCGTCGTTGCCCATGCCGTCTCCGGCCAAGCGGTTGTTGCCGTCGGCGACGTCGAACGGTATCTCGTCGACGATCTCGCCGGTGTCGGGCTCGATCACCGACGTGAATCCGTCGTCCTTGTTGGGGCCGATCTGGAGGGTGCCGCCGCCGCCGAAGATGGTCACGCCCTCGAGCACGAAGTCCGTGACCTGGATCTGCGGCTGACCTTGGGTGTCAAAAGCGTCCAGCGTCACGATGTACTGCTGCGAGTCAACGATATTGAAGGGCAGGGTCTCGTTGATGATGACCTGGTCCTGCTGACCCTGGAGCCCGAGGGTCAGGATCACGGCAAAGGTGTTCGCCGAGTTGTTGACCTCCGTGAACGTCAGCCGGAGTTCCTGCTCTCTGTTGTTGGAGTTGGTGATGATAAAGCCGTTGAGGATGTTGGCGCCGGTATCGAACACATTGACCGTGAAGTTGTAGGTGTCGACGTCGACGTTGTCGCCTTCGTCGAATTCGTTGCCGCTCAAGCCGTTGGGCCCGGCCACGGTGGCCGCCTCCGTGGTCGTCGTCTCGACGGTGATGTCGATGGTGCCGCCCTCGGGGCCAACGACGCTTTCGCCGTCCGTGTCGACCGTGATGACGGCGAAGCTGTCGACCAGGGCCTCCACCGCGCTCATGTCGGCGGCGGCGCTGGTGTCGAAGGTCCAGGTTTGGCCAACGACCGTCGGCGCGGGCAGGCCGCCGAGCGTGAAGGTGAGCGAGCCGGCGCTGAGCGTCACCACGACCTCGGTCACGAGCTCGGAGCCGTCGGTGTCGGTGCCGCCCTGGGTCGCCGGCTGATCCGGATCCGGGTTCGTCGTGCCCGTAAGCGAGGTCGAATCGCCGCCCAGCGCGATGGCCAGGTTCATGTCGATGACCGTGCCCTCGTCGCCGGCCGCGGTGGCCGTCTGGGTCACCTCGGAGCCGTCGACCACCGCGTCCACGGGCACGTCGAACGGGGAGGCGCCCGTGCCGTCCTGGCTGTCGGAGCCGTCGACCGCCGTCGCGGTGACCGTGAGCGTGCCGTCAACGTCGCTGTTCTCGGGCGCCGTCACCGTGATGGATTCGGAGAAGCTGGTGACGTTGGTGCCGCCGGAGCCGCCGTCCGCATCGACCGTCAGCGTCAGCACGTTGGTGCCGTCGCCGCTGACGCCCGAGATGTCGCCGCCGACGGAGGCCTCGAGCGTCCAGCCGGCAGGCGCCTCGATCACGATCTGGGTGATGGTGTCGCCCGGCGTCGTGGTGTCGGCCGTGATGGTGGCATCCGCGGGCGTGTCCTCCTTGAGGAAGGTTTGCTCGACAAGGCTGAGACCCACGGTGGGAATGCCGACCGAGCTGCCGTCGACGCTCTCGACGTCGATGGCCGGTCCGAACGCCAGCAGATAGCCGTCGAGCATGCGCAGGACCTTATTTCTCAGTTCGTCCTGATCTAGATCGACCAGATCCTCGACCTCCAGGGGCGTAGCAAAGTAGTAAAATTCACCGGCTTCGCGATAGTGTTCCACGGGCGGCTCGTCCCAGTCCAGGCCGGCGTCCACGAACCCCAGTCCCACGAACTCATTCATGGTATCGCCGGAATTCTGGGAGACGCATCTTTCGGCGCCGACTTGCTGGATGCGGCAGACCCGATCATCTCGACACCTACTACCGAGGAAACCGCCACCGCGCAGCAGGCGGTCGCAACTGCCATAACCAGGGTAGAAGAAGTCCAGTTTGAGTTGCTTGAAGCTGAAGAACGCCTGCAGACGCTTCAAACTGCCGACACCGAGCAACGAGCGCAGGAAAAAGAAAACCTTGCCCTCATCCGCACGAGTAGTGAGCAAGCGCTGGACGTGCTTACGGAGCAGCGCCAAAAGCTCGAGACAGACTTCGCCGACAACG
>JADFHR010000169.1 GCA_022567015.1 Pseudomonadota bacterium | reverse complement strand
GGACAGGGCCGCCGCAAAACCGTTCAGCGGTGAACGGGACACGTTGGACCTTCGTGGAAACCGGCGCCATCCGTTGAGGGGCAAGCGCCGGCGTTCCATGCGCCAGCGCCTTCATGAAATATCCGGGTTAGGGGGAGGCGGCCGTGGGCGCCGATACGCCCGACGCGCCCTATTCGCGGTCGAGGAAGCGCCGCTTGACCCTGGCCGCGAATTCGCGGGGATTTTTCCGGGGGTCGGTTTCGGCGGCGATGTCCTTCAGCTCCGCCTTGGCCGCGTCCATCTCCGCCTTCGCCGCGTCGAGCTTGGGCTTGGCCTGGCGCCACGCCGCCCGGGCCCGCGGCTTGACCTCTTTTTCATACACCTCGGCCGCCTTGGCCCGGGTCCGCGGGTCGAGGGCGATGTGCCGGGCGGCGTGCCACAACAGTTTGCGCAACAGGAGCATCGGCCGGCCTCACCAATAACAACCCTTGCCCATTATCGCACGCCCGGCGCGGGGCGCAAAGGCGGCGCCGGTCTGGGTAGTGTCTCAGGTTGAAATTTGATGCGCTGAAAGCGCAAAACGGGCTCGAATGTCGGCTTTGCGGTTGAAAGCGGTCGTCGTTCCGGTTCGCAACAGTCACCAACCATGTGATCTAAGCGAATGCCGTAACTTCGGGCAGGCCCATCAACAGAACCCCTTAACCGGGATTTCCCGGATAACCATTAAATCGCGATGGATCGTTTCGAAGGGTGATTCCGCGTGTCAGGCAGCGGCATTGAGCAGTAGATTTTTCAGGCCGCCGTCGGTCTTCATGGTTGCCGCCAGGGCATCGAGACTGTCGTCGACCGCCTTCGCCAACGCTGCCGGGCCGCCGAAACGGTCCACCACGTCCGGCGGCAGGAACTTGATCATGAGGGCCGCCGTACCCGGCGGCAATCCGGCGAAGTGGACGCTGATGATGCCGAAATCGCGGAGCATCAGCATGGCCAACGCTGCCGTCGCCTCGTAAGGGACGCAGGGCGCCGTCTCCATGCCGGCCCGTTCCATGGCCATCTCCAGAATATCGTCAGCCATCAACTGGACGATGACCGGGGTTTCCATGACCCGGTTGTCACCGAGGCGTCGATTCAAGGCGGCGCCCACCTGTTTGGTCAAGGCGACCCGCTCGCGCACCCTGTCCGGGCTGTAGTTGCGGAGGCTTTGGACGACGGCCGGGTAGAGCATCTGGCGGGCTTCGACCCCCATCTCAAAGGCGCGGACGCGGATCTTCTGCACCAGGCCCTTGTCGCCGCCGAGCAGGCCCAGGCGAGGGCCGGTGGTGCCGTACTTGTCCATGCCCGTAGCGCCCACATCGATGCCCAGTTCCAGCATCTTCGGCTGGCCGAAGCAGGCCGGGCCGACGCGGGCGCCGCCGGCGTCGTCGACGATGATCTTGGCCCCCCGCCCGCGGGCTATGCGGACGATTTCCTTGATATCGGCCTCCGGGAGAATTTCGTAGCTGACGGAAAGTCGGGTGATGAAGACGGTGTCCACGTTCTCCGCCGCCTCGACGGCCTGCCTGAAGGCGCCGAGCCCGGTGGTGTCCGTGAAGGCGCCGCCGCCATGCGCCACCGCCCGGCTCACCGCCGGATGGCTGTAGCGCGGGGAGACGCCGATGACATGGTCGCCGGCATTGATCATCACGTCGGCGGCGGTCAGCAGAGCCGCGGTCAGGCGGTTGAAGACGAAAACGTCGTGCCGGTCCGGGTCGCCGCCCAGATGATCGAGCCCCAGCTTGGTGACCTCGCCGGTGAACAGGGCCGAGGCGATCTCGTCATCCATGATCGAAAGATCGACTTCATCGAGTTGCAAATTCCGCTCCAAGCCGCTCAGCAGGTAGACCGAGTCGTTGCCAAGTTCGGCCCGGCGCCGGCGGATGTGCCCCCAGGCCACCTCCAGCTTGGCGATATCGTCGATGGTGGTGGGCAGGATGTCACCCCGCGCGTAGGGCAGGCCGTCGGCATAAGGGTTTCCGAAGCGATCCTTTTGCATGAGATATTTTAACTCCCGATCGCGATCCTGGGTTTGCGGGGGAGTTTCCATCCTGCCTTATTTTTAGCCCGCATAGACTTTAACCGGATACAAGTTGATGCGATCATTCGCAGGAAACATGGAACCCATCGCAAGACCCGCCCTGGGCACAAAGGCGTAACCAACGGGAAAGACGGTCATGCGACGCAGATTAAATCCACCTTGACGGCAAACGCCTCATATAAGCAGACAGGGTCCGCTGAAAAGCGAACGTCCGGGGCGTTGGTTCGCCACGATTTCAACCCGAGATACCACCCGGGTTTATTTCTCTTTGGCGCGGGTCCGGCCTGACGGTTGAAAAGGCGCCGCCGCCTCAATTCATGCGGACGACCACGTCGCGCAGGGTCTTGATCTCCTCCAGCGCCTTGCCCGCGCCGAGCACCACGCAGGACAGTGAATCCTCGGCGATGGAGACAGGCAGGCCGGTGGCGTAGCGGAGCACGTTGTCCAGATTGCTGAGGAGGGCGCCGCCGCCGGTGAGCACGATTCCCTTGTCCACGATATCGGCGGCCAGTTCCGGCGCCGTGTGCTCGAGCGCCACCTTCACCGCCTCGATGATCGCCCCCACCGGTTCGGCGAGGCTTTCGGCGAGCTGGCGTTCGCTGATGACCAGTTCCTTGGGCACACCGTGCATGAGATCCCGGCCCCTGATGCCGGTCATGCGGCCTTCGCCGTCTTCCGGGGCGCTGGCGGTGCCGATGTCCATCTTGAGGCGTTCGGCGCTGCTCTCGCCGACCAGGAGGTTATGGTTGCGGCGGATATAGGAGATGATCGCCTCGTCCATCTTGTCGCCGCCGACGCGCACGGACTGGGAATAGACGATCCCGCCCATGGATATGACCGCCACTTCGGTGGTGCCGCCACCGATATCCACGACCATGGAGCCGGAGGGTTCGGTCACCGGCAGTCCGGCGCCGATGGCGGCGGCCATGGGCTCCTCGATCAGGAACACCCGGCGGGCGCCGGCGTTTTCCGCCGATTCCTGGATCGCCCGCCGCTCCACCGCCGTCGCCCCGGAAGGCACGCTGATGATGATCTGGGGACTGACGAAACTGCGCTGATTGTGCACCTTGCGGATGAAGTGCTTGAGCATCGCCTCGGCGATCTCGAAATCGGCGATCACCCCGTCGCGCAGCGGACGAATGGGTGTAATGTTCCCCGGCGTGCGCCCCAGCATCAACTTGGCCTCTTCGCCGACGGCCAGGACCTTTTTCTGCCCCTTGACCTCGGCGATGGCCACCACCGAGGGCTCGTCGAGCACGATCCCCCGCCCGCGCACGTACACCAGGGTGTTGGCCGTGCCCAGGTCGATCGCCATGTCGGCGGACAACCGGCCGAGAAGCCCGGAAAAAAAAGACATGGTTGGTTAATTCACCCGCTGTTGGACCTTCGGCGGCGCCCCGGCGCGGAGTCACCCGCACAGGACTCACCCGCCGAGGGGCGTACCGGTCACGGAAACGGCCCCGCCAATAAAAATTCGTCCCCCCGAATTGGCGCCCTTACAATGGCCGTCATCCGTCCTCCGATCAAGCTTGCCGGGCGTGGCTTGCCGGGAGCGGGCGCGGCGGATAGAAAGGCGGGACATGCCCGAGGTCCAAACATCGCCAACCTCCATAGAGATGGACCTGCCCGACGAGGCGGCCACGGCGGCCATCGCACGGTCTCTCGCCGGCCCGGCCCGCCCCGGCGACGTCTTCACCCTCACCGGCGCGCTGGGCACCGGCAAGACCGTCTTCGCCCGCGCCTTCATCCGGGCCCGCGGCGGGGCGTCGGAAGAGGTGCCCAGCCCCACGTTCACGCTGGTGCAGGTCTACGAGCTTCCCGGCGGCACGGTGTATCACTTCGATCTCTTCCGCATCGCGGACGCCGCCGAGGTCTTCGAACTGGGCATGGAAGAGGCCTTCGCCGGGGGCATTTCGCTGATCGAGTGGCCGCAGGGACTGGAAGGCGTCCTGCCCGCGGACCGGGTGGACGTGGCGCTCTGTTTCGCCTCGACGCCCGAGGCCCGCCGGGTGCGGCTCACCGGGTACGGCACCGGGCGAAAAAGGCTGCGGGAGGCCGGCCTTGCCTGAGCGCGACCAGCGCATCGCCGCCTTCCTCGCCGCCAACCGGTGGGACCGGGCGGAGCGCCGGCCCCTTTCCGGCGACGCCTCGTTCCGCCGCTACGAGCGTCTGGTCAACGGCGCCCGGCGGGCGGTGCTCATGGACGCGCCGCCGCCGCATGAAGACGTGCGCCCGTTCGTCCGCCTGGCCCGGCACCTCCGGGACCTGGGGTTGAGCGCGCCGGAAATCCTGGCCGAGGACCCCGACACCGGCCTGTTGCTGCTCGAGGACCTGGGCGACGACACCTACACCCGCATGCTGGCCGGCGGCGGGGACGAGCACGCCCTTTACGCCCTCGCCGTGGACGTGCTCGTCCATCTGCACCGCCCGCCCCGGGCGATTCCTGAGGGCCTTGCGCCCTATGACGACGCCACGCTGCTGAAGGAGGCATGCTGGCTCACCGACTGGTACATGCCCGCCGTGCTCGACCGCCCGACCCCGCAAGCGGTGCGCCGCAGCTATATCGAGGCGTGGCTGTCCGCCTTTCCCGTGGTCCACGCCCAGCCCCGGACCCTGGTGCTCAGGGACTACCACGTGGACAACCTGATGTGGCTGCCCGCGCGCCAGGGCGTTGCCGCCTGCGGTTTGCTCGATTTCCAGGACGCGGTCGCCGGGCCGGCGGCCTATGACCTGATGTCGCTGCTGGAGGACGCGCGCCGGGACATCGATCCGGACCTGGCCGCCGCCATGCGGGAACGCTACGGCGCCGCCTTTCCCGGCCTCGACGCACAGGGCTTCGACACCGCCTACGCCATCCTCGGCGCCCAGCGGCACGCCAAGGTGATCGGCGTGTTCACCCGGCTCTGTGTGCGCGACGGCAAGCCCGATTATCTGGTCCACATCCCCAGGGTCTGGCGGCTGTTGGAACGCACGTTGGAACATCGGTCCCTGGCCCCTGTCGCCGCCTGGCTGGACCGTCACCTGCCACCGGAGAAGAGAGGGATACCGCCATGCCAAGGAAGGGCGCGGTAAAAAAGGCGTCCGGGCGCGCCCCCGACCGGCCTTCGGGGCGCATGCCCAAGCGGGCCATGGTGCTGGCCGCGGGCCTGGGCACGCGCCTGCGCCCGCTGACCAATAAACTGCCCAAGCCGCTGGTCCAGGTGGGCGGGCGGACTCTCCTGGACCGGACCATCGACCGCCTCGAGGACGCGGGCGTCGAGCGGGTGGTGGTCAACGTCCATCATCTCGGGCACCTCATCGAACGGCATCTGGGCCGGCGCCGGTCGCCGGAAATCCGTTTCTCGCCCGAGGACGAACTTCTGGGAAGCGGCGGCGGCGTGGCCAGGGCGTTGCCCCTCCTCGGCGCGGACGCGTTCTTCGTCACCAACGCCGACGTGTTGTGGCTGAACGGAGTCCGCGACACCCTCGGCCGCCTGGCCGGCATGTGGGATGGCGGGCGCATGGACGGGCTTTTGCTGATTCATTTCACGGTCGACGCCTATGGGTACGACGGCATGGGCGATTTCTGCGTCGACCCTGAGGGCGTGATCACCCGCCGCCCGGAGCGGGAGGTATCGCCGTATATGTTCACCGGCGTGCAGATCCTGCATAAGCGCCTGTTCAAGGACAGGCCGGACGGCCCGTTTTCCCTCAACGTGCTCTATGACCGCGCCATCGCCAAGGGCCGCCTGTACGGCATCGTCCACGACGGGGAATGGTTCCACGTCGGCACGCCCGAGGCCCTGGCCCTGGCCGACGCCTATGTGCGCGCCCGCTTCGCCGGAAACAAGCGGCGATGAGCGGCACCGCGCCGCCAGAAGGCGCGCCCGGACCGGCCGTCTATACCATTCCCGCCGGCGTGCCCTTCGTCGACGCCCTGGCCGCCGGCCTCCACGCCAGGGTGGGCGGCGGGCCCGAGGCCCTGGCCCAGGCCACCGTTCTCCTTCCCACCCGGCGCGCCTGCCGCGCCTTGCGCGAGGCCTTCCTGCGCCAAAGCGGCGGCCGGCCCCTGCTGCTGCCGCGGCTGACGCCGCTCGGCGACGTGGACGAGGACGAGCTGGCCCTCGCCGGGTTGGGGGAGCCGCCGTCCGGCGGCGGGACGGAGGGCGGATTCGGGGTGCCCCCGGAAATTTCCGGCCTGCGCCGGCACCTGTTGCTGACCCGGTTGGTGCTCGCCTTCGAGGGACGGCGCACGACGGCGGACCAGGCCGCCCGTCTGGCCGCCGAACTGGCCCGGCTGCTGGATCAGGTGCACACCGAAGGGCTCGGTTTCGACGCCCTCGCAGACCTGGTGCCCGAAGAGTTCGCCGACCACTGGCGGATCACCCTGAGGTTCCTCAGGATCATCACCGAACGCTGGCCCGCCGTCCTCGCCGAGGAGGGCTGCGTCGACCCCATGGTGCGCCGCAACCTGCTTCTCGAGGCCCAGGCGGACGCCTGGCGCAAGGCGCCGCCGGAGGGGCCCGTCGTCGCCGCCGGCTCCACCGGCAGCATCCCCGCCACCGCCGACCTGCTCAAGGCGGTGGCCGGCCTGCCCGGGGGATGCGTGGTGCTGCCGGGCCTGGACCGGGACGCCGACGACGAAACGTGGCAGGCGCTGGAGCCCTCCCATCCCCAGTTCGGCATGGCCCGGTTGCTGGACCACCTGGGAATCGCGCACGGCGACGTTAAGGAATGGCCGAGCCCCGGCGTCCCGGCGGCGCCGGCGGCCCGCGCCGCCCTGGTCAACGCCGCGCTGAGGCCCGCCGCGACCGGCGCCCGGCGCCCCGGCGACGCGCCGCCGGACGAGGCGTTGGCCGGCGTGACGCGCATCGACTGTCCCGGCCCCCAGGAAGAGGCCGGCGTCATCGCCCTCGTCATGCGCGAAACCCTGGAGTACGCGGACGAAGGGCGCACCGCCGCCCTGGTAACCCCGGACCGGGCGCTGGCCCGCCGGGTGGCGTCTGAGCTCGGACGCTGGGGCAT
>JADFHR010000168.1 GCA_022567015.1 Pseudomonadota bacterium | reverse complement strand
TCCTCAACCCGGCCGGCGGCGCCCCCAGCTTTTTTGAGTGTTTTTGTCCCGGTGCCCCGCTGCCGGCGCTTCGTCACGGATCGGTCTTTTCCCATGGCGTGGACGGCATTCGACCCGACACCCCCCGATAGGCCTCACGGATTGTCCGACCATAGCAAGAAACCGCGCCCGGTGAATGGGAAAAGGCTTTCCGTCCCCGGCGGCATCGGCCGCATGCGCCTGTCCGCTTCGTCCCCATTCACACACGCGTAACGGAAATTTGATCGTGTAGTGATTTTACATCCCGCCCGGCCCGATCCTAAATGAAGCGGCCTCGGCAGGGGCCGGCGCACCCGCCTTGCCTGACGCCAGACATATGGAGCGACATGTGTCCGAGACTGCCACTCATCGAACACGGACACCGGGCCGCGGCCGGGAAGGCGCGCCGTCCCCGGCCGTGGACCGCGGCGATGGTCCGGCGCTGCCGGAGACGCCGGAGGTCTTTCGGGCGCCAACCCAATCCATCGGCGTGCCGGCCCAGTGTCTGCCCAAGAACATGACGCAGGAATATTGCGAATATTCCCTGGTTCATCTGCCGGCGGGAGGCCGACTCTGGCGCACGAGGGTCATTGCCCAGGACCACGCGAGCCGGGCGCCCGACCGGGGAAATCACGGTTTGCTCAACACGCCGCCGGCGCGGACGAAGTAGGCCTGCGATACCCCGACCGCTGCCGGCATCCACGCGAACGCGGCATTCCCAACGATACGTTTCCAGTCCGCTTTTCCCAGCCTGTGTCGACGGTTTCGCGGGCCTTCGCGTGATCGGCGGGACCGGCACCGGCCGGACGGCCGGCATCATGCGCGGGACCGGCCACGTTTGACCGGGAATTCGGGGCTGTGCACAATGACCGCCGCCGCGGTACCGTGGCGGCAAGCAGCGAGGAGGCACCGATTTTTGAACCGTTTGAGGTGCGGCGATGATCCGCCGGACCGACACCCATGCGGACCTGGACGCCATGCGCGCTGTCCTGGAGCGCGTGTATCCGCTGTTCGACGGCCACGCCCAGCTGTCCGTGACCTGCCGCGCGGACGCGGAAGACCGCTTGCACGACATCGGCTGGCTGCCCGACGGCGCCAGGGATTCGGACTACACCGTGATCAATCCGGAGTTCCGCGGCACCGTGGTCGAGGAGCTGCTCGACAAGCTGCCCTTTCCCTATGGCCGGACGCGGCTCATGCGGATGGCACCGAAAAGCTGCCTCTCCATTCACGCCGATTCGTCGCTGCGCTATCACTACGCCATCACCACCAACCCCGATTGCTACATCATGTTCAAGGAAGGCGACACCGGAACGCTGTGTCACATACCCGCCGACGGCCACCTTTACGAAATGGACGCCCGCAAAACCCACACCGCCATCAACGCCAGCAGGAAGGAGCGCGTGCACCTGGTCATCTGCGCCTTGGACCGGAAATGACGGCGGCGGGGCCATGGCTTGGCCTGCCGCGCGGCGCAGATGATTTCCATCCATGAATCAATGATTTATACCAAGGACGAGCAGGATGCTAAATCCTCGACAACGGCCGAATCATGCCCATGTGGTCTTCGTGCCACCGGGCGCCGGTTTCCTTGAAGCCGTGGGCCACGGACCAGGACAAATGGGGACGCCGTATCCAGCCGAACAAGTACCTGCCGGGGACCTTCCAGTCCTGCCAGTCCAGGTCGACGGCGCCCAGCAGCAGCGTCCAGCCCAGGTCCCGGCCCCTGTAGGGTGTGCGCACGTTGAGCGTGCGGTAGCGTAACCAGCGGGCGTCCCACTGCACCAGATGCGTGACCCCGATTATTTTACCGTCGTGGAACAGGCCGTACGATTCCCGGCGCGGATCATCGATGGTACACTCGTACGGCCCCAGAATGCGTACGACCTCGCGGATCTTCTTGCCAGGCTTTTTGAAATGCTCCACCTCGATCCAGTAGCGTTTCAGTTCCTCGAAATGAATCCTTTCGACGTCCATACCCATGCCCCGAAGCGCGCCGCCTGGTGATGACGCAAATTTTTTTGACATGCGGGTGGAAATTCCGCCAGGGACCTGTCCCCCAATGAATCCGCCCATGGCTGGAACTGTAGGCAAATCCGGAGTTAATACCAAGGGGAGCCGCCCGTGACCGACCTTCTGGCCGTCCGCGACCTGGAGGTCGAGTTCCACGTGCTGGACGGCGTCGTCCGGGCGGTCAGGGGCGTGTCTTTCCGCATCCGCCACGGATCGAGCGTCGCCCTGGTCGGCGAATCCGGGTCCGGCAAGTCGGTCATTTCCCAGGCCATCATGGGCATCCTGCCGGATACGGCGCGCATCGCCGGCGGCCAGATCGTGTTTGCCGATCCGGAGCACCCCGGGAGCACGGTCGATATCGCAAGCCTTTCCGCGGACAGCCCCCAGATGCGGGCCATCCGCGGGCGCCGCATTTCCATCATCTTCCAGGAGCCCATGGTCTCGCTTTCGCAGCTGCACACCATCGGCGATCAGGTCGGCGAAGCCCTGCATCTGCACCGCAAGGTCTCCAAAAAGGAAGGCCGCGAGATCACCAGGACCATGCTGCGCCTGGTCGGCTTCCCCGACCCCGGAGCGGCGTTGACGTGCTATCCGTTCGAGTTGTCGGGAGGCTTGCGCCAGCGGGCGATGATCGCCATGGCCCTGATCTGCCGCCCGGCGCTGCTCATCGCCGACGAACCGACGACGGCGCTCGACGTTTCCATCCAGGCCCATATCCTGAAGCTGATCAAGGACCTGCAGGGCGAACTGGGAATGGCGGTCCTGATGATCACCCATGATCTGGGCGTCGTCGCCAACATCGCCGACGAGGTGGTTGTGATCTACCAGGGCCAGGTCATGGAAAGCGGGACCGTCAAACACATTTTCGACGAAGCGGGCCATCCCTATCTCCAGGCCCTGCTCAAGGCCGTGCCCCATTTCGACATGAAGGCGGGCGAACGGCTGGTGCCGCTGCGCGAAATCGACCATGAACCGGGGCCCATGCTTACGGCCAAGGCGCCGTGGCCGCCCGGGGCGGACGATGCCGGACCCCTGCTCAGGGTCAGCGGTCTGCGCAAAAGCTTCGAACCCCGCAAAGTCGGCATCCTGAACGGGAACTCGCAGAATTCCGTGACCGCGGTGGACGGCGTCACGTTCGATGTCAAACGGGGGGAATGTTTCGGGCTTGTCGGCGAGAGCGGCTGCGGCAAGACGACCATCGGCAAGATCATCATGCGCGCGCTGACGCCGGACGCGGGCGCCGTTGTCTTCAACGACCGCGGGACACCGGTCGATCTGCTGTCCCTGAAAAACGACGACCTGCTGCCGTACCGGCAAAAGATCCAGATGGTCTTCCAGGACCCTTTCGGCTCGCTGAACCCGCGCATGACCGTGTTCGACATCATTCGCGAACCCCTGGTCATCCACCGGATCGGCGACGCCGATTCGCAAGCGGAGATGGTCAAGGAACTGATGCACATGGTGGGCCTGGACCCGCGGTTTCTCAACCGCTACCCGCACAGCTTTTCCGGCGGGCAGCGCCAGCGCATCGGCATCGCCCGGGCCCTGGCCCTCAAACCCGACCTCTTGATCTGCGATGAGCCGGTGTCCGCGCTGGATGTCTCGATACAGGCGCAGATCCTCAACCTTCTCAAGGACATGCAGGCCGGGCTGGGCCTGACCTACCTGTTCATCTCGCACAATCTGGCGGTTGTCGATTACATCGCGGACCGCATCGCCGTCATGTGCCGCGGCAGGCTGGTGGAAATGGCGCCGCGCGAGGTCCTGTTCCGAAATCCCGTCCATTATTACACCCGCGCCCTGATGGCGGCCGTGCCCTATCCGGACCTTGACCGCAGGCTTGATTTCACGGCCGCGGGCACGGGAACGATTTCCGATCCCGCGGCGTGGCCCGAGCCGTTCGCCGTGAGTGAGTCGCGGCCGTGCCGTCTTGTCGACGTGGGAGACGGCCATTTCGTTCTCGCCGCGGTCGACACGGACCCCCGGGATCTGGCGGGATGTCGACGTCATGAAGCCGGCCCGGGCCCTGATCGCCATCGCCGCCGTCCTCGCCTGGGCGTTCGCCCCGGCTTCGGCGGCCCCGCCGGCGAAGCTGCTGGAGCCCTTTTTTGGGCCATCCGGTGGCGGTGGGCGATTTGCCGCCGGTGCGGGAAAGGGTGCCCGAAACCCCGTCCATCGTGACCTTGAACGGAACGGGGCAGAGTCTCGGGCGCTATGGCGGCGATCTGCGCCTGCTCATGGCGAAGCCCAAGGACGTGCGCATGATGATGGTGTACGGCTATGCCCGCCTGGTTGCGTACAACCCCGGACGGGAGATCGTTCCCGACATCTTAGAGCGCCTTGACGTGCGCGAGGGCCGTGAATTCACCCTGCGTCTCAGAAAGGGACACCGGTGGTCCGATGGCCATCCCTTTACGGCCGAGGACTTCCGCTACTACTGGGAGGACGTGGCCGGAAACGCCGAGCTGTCGCCGTTCGGGCTGACCAAGGTGTTGCTCATCGACGGACAGCCGCCGCGATTCGAGGTCCTGGACAAGACCACGGTCCGCTACACCTGGTCCCGGCCCAATCCCTATTTCGTGCCGGCGCTGGCGGCGGCGGCGCCGCTGTTCATCTACCGGCCGGCCCACTATTTGAAGCGATTTCACGTCCGCTACGCCGATCCGGCCATGCTCCGGCGCCAGGTGCGGAAAGCGGGAATGCGCAACTGGGCGGGATTGCATGAGTCCAAGGATCGCCAGTACCGGTCCGACAATCCCCGTCTGCCGACGCTCCAGCCCTGGGTGAACACGACCCGGCCGCCGTCCGAACGCTTCATCTTCACCCGCAATCCTTACTACCACCGCATCGACACGGCGGGCAGGCAACTCCCCTACATCGACCGGGTGATCATGTCCTTGGGGTCCAACAGAATGATTCCCGCCAAGACGGGGGCCGGGGACGCGGACCTGCAGGCCCGGTATTTGCGATTCGACAACTACACCTTCCTTAAAGAGGGCGAGAAGCGCAACGGCTTCACCGTCCGCCTGTGGCGCACCGCAAAGGGGGCGCAAAAGGCCCTCTATCCCAATCTGAATGCCGCCGATCCGGTGTGGCGCGCGGTGCTGCGGGACGTCCGGTTCCGGCGCGCCCTTTCCCTGGCGATCGACCGCCACGAAATAAACCAGGTCGTCTATTTCGGCCTCGCCCGCGAGAGCGCCAACACGGTCCTGCCCGAAAGTCCGCTGTATAGGGCGCGCTACCAGACGGCATGGAGCCAGTTCGACGTGGAGCGCGCCAACGCCCTGCTCGACGACATGGGCCTGACCAAACGCACCGGCGACGGCATCCGCCTGTTGCCCGACGGCCGGCCGCTCAACATCATCATCGATACGGCCGGGGAAAGTACCGAGGAAACCGACATCCTTGAACTGATCCACGACAGTTGGCTGAAGGCGGGGATCAAGCTGTTTTCCAAGCCCGCCCAACGCGAGGTGTTCCGCAGACGCATCTTCTCCGGGCAGACGGTCATGTCCGTCTGGGCCGGCCTCGCCAACGGACTCCCGGCCCCGGACATGAGTCCCGAAGAGCTGGCACCGACGACGAAACACCAACTGCATTGGCCGAAATGGGGGCAATACGCCGAAACCGGCGGCCGGGCCGGCGAGCCGCCGGACATGGCGCCGGTGCGGGAGCTCGTGGAACTCAACACGGCGTGGCGCCGCGCCACCGGTGGGGCGGAGCGGGAGCGCATCTGGCGCCGCATCCTGGACATTCACGCCGAGCAGGTTTTCACCATCGGCATCGTCAACAGCACCTTGCAGCCGGTCGTCATCAACAACCGGCTGAGAAACGTGCCGGCCGAGGGTATCTACGCCTGGAACCCCGGCGCCTATTTCGGCATCTATAAACCGGATACGTTCTGGTTTGCGGGTAAGTCGGGTAAGTAGGGACCAATGGCTCCACGTCGACGGCGGCACCCGCGGGGGATTTACCGCTGCCCGCCCGTCGGGCGGGGCGGCCCGAGGCAAGCGATGAGGAAGACCCCATGATCGGTTATGTGGTTCGCCGTCTGTTGATCATGATCCCCACGTTGCTGGCCATCAGCCTCATCGTCTTCGTCATCATCGAGCTGCCGCCGGGAGATTACCTGGAAAGCTATGTCGCCGAGCTGGAGAGCCAGGGCGAATCCGTGGATCCGAAAGAGATCGAGTTCCTGCGCGCCCAGTACGGGTTCGACAAGCCCGCCCACCAGCGCTACCTGCACTGGCTGGTTGGCATGGTGCAGGGCGATTTCGGGTATTCCTTCGAATACCGCCTGCCGGTTTCCGAGGTTGTCGGCGACCGCCTGGTGCTGACCATCCTGATATCCGTGGCGACGATTCTGTTCACCTGGATGATCGCCTTTCCCATCGGCCTCTATTCGGCCACCCATCAGTACAGCTGGGGCGATTACGGCCTCACCTTCATCGGGCTGGTGGGCCTGGCGACGCCGAACTTCCTGCTTGCCCTGATCCTGCTGTACCTGGCCAACGTCGTGTTCGGCACGTCCATCGGCGGATTGATGGACCCCCAATTCCTCGACCAGCCGTGGAGCCTGGACAAGGTTCTGTCGGTCCTCGCGCACCTGTGGATCCCGGTCGTCGTCATCGGCACCTCGGGGACCGCGGCGATGATCCGGCGCCTGCGGGCGAATCTGCTGGACGAGCTGCAGAAGCAATACGTGGTGACGGCGCGCGCCAAGGGCCTGCCCCCGTTCAGGTTGCTGATCAAGTATCCCCTGCGCATGGCGATCAACTTCTTCATCGCCGACATCGGCAGCCTTCTGCCAAGCGTCATTTCCGGCGCCGAACTGGTCGCCATCGTGCTGTCGCTGCCGACCACGGGACCGATATTGATCGCCGCCCTGCAAAGCCAGGACATGTACCTTGCCGGATCGTTCCTGATGTTCCTGGCCACCCTCACGGTGGTCGGGGTGCTCATCTCCGACCTCGCGCTGGCCGCCCTCGATCCGCGCATCCGTCTGCAGGGAGGAAGCACGCGATGACGGACGGGCCGGGCACGGCGGCGGCCGCGGCGGTGGA
>JADFHR010000167.1 GCA_022567015.1 Pseudomonadota bacterium | reverse complement strand
CGATCATGACCCATAGAGACGGCTTACCAAGGTTTTCGGCCAGGAGCGTGCGCCGGTGGCGATGCGGGGCATCGCGAAGCGTGCGCGACGCCGTCCGGAAGCCTCGCAACGCCGCCCTTCGGGTCGCTTTTCCCGTTCCCCGGGGGTCGCGGGGGCGGCCCCCCGCATACGGTGTCGGGGGGACACCCCCCGGTGGCCCCCCGGGGCGTCGGGAAGGCTTTCCGATGGGCCGCCATCGCCTGCGCCTCCCCTCCTGCCGAGGAAACGGGAAAAGCGATCGTATGGGTGCACTTTAGCTGATAAAGGCCACTAAAAAAGGTGTCCGCCCCGCGCCGCCTTGGTGCGCAGGTAGTCCTCGTTGTGCTTGTTGGAGGGAAAGGCGTGGGGCACCCGTGCGACGACGCCGACGCCGCAGCGCGACAGCGCCGAAACCTTGCCGGGGTTGTTGGTCATCAGGCGGATGCGGTCGAATCCAAGCTGGCGCAGCATCTGGGCGGCCGGCAGGTAAACCCGTTCGTCGGCGTCGAAACCCAGTTGTTCGTTGGCGTCCATGGTGTCGAAGCCGCGATCCTGCAATTCATAGGCCCGGAGCTTGTTGACCAGGCCGATGCCGCGGCCCTCCTGGGCCAGGTAGAGCAGGATGCCGCTGCCGGCGGCGGCGATCTCCCTGATCGCGCCCTGCAGTTGGTCGCCGCAGTCGCAGCGCAGGCTGCCCAGCAGGTCGCCGGTGAAACATTCCGAATGCAGGCGGGTGAGCACCGGCTCCTCCGGCCTGGGGTCGCCGATGAGGATGGCCAGATGTTCCAGTCCGCCGTCGACGGGGCGAAAGGCCATGATCCGCGTCTCCGGCGCGTCGGGCAGCGGCACCCGCGCCTCGCTGACCTTGCGCAGGGTTCTGGCCGCCGTTTTCTCGTACTGGAAGATGTCGCCGGCGTCGACCAGAAGCAGGTCGTGCCGCGTCGTCCAGGCGGCAAGGTCGTCGGCCTCGGGGTTGACCAGGTTCGCCGTCACCGCCGCCGGCAACAGCCGGGCCCGTTTCGCCAGGCTCACCGCGGCGCTGTCGCAGTCGTAGGTGGCGGCTTCGGCGATCGACAGGTCGGGCGTCACCGCCGGGGGTTCGGAAAGGGGATCGGCGAGATCGCGGATCACCTCCGCCGTCATGCCGCCCTCGGCGACGACGCTCACCACCTTCGCCCGGCTGTGGCCCAGGCCGAGGACGGCGGCGCGCCGCGCGGTGACGATGAGAACGGGATCGGCCTGGCTCATGGAGGCCAGCTCCCGCAATCCCTCGGGCGTCGCGGCTTCGGCGGCCTGAACCAGGGCCGCGGTGCCGCCGCCGCCGCGCACGGCGACGATGCGGCCGCGCCGAAGCTCGGAGACGGCGCGATCCACCGCCAGCAGGGAGACGGGTTCGCGCGAGGCGGGCATGGAAATCAGTTCGAAACGGCGCGTCATGATGGGTGACCGATGGAACCGGAACAGCCTTGCCGCCGAACCCGGCGGCCGGGGGCTGGATCCCACCCCTCCGTGATCTAGTGGCCTTTATCAGCTAAATTGTACCCCTACGACGGCGCCCGGCGGGCCCGTCCCGGGGACCCGGGACAATACCCGCAATGACCGGCCCGTGGAAGCGCCTAAACCCAAGGGCAGGGCGGCGAGGCGTCCTGCCGCCGGTATTCCCCCGATGGTATAACTGGAAGCAAGGCGCCGATTGGTGTAGCGTCCCGGGAAGAATTTGGCCCGGGGAAACCGATGACCACAGGCAAGCGCGTTCTGCTCGTCGACGACGATGCGACCCTGCTGCAGATGCTTGGAGAGCAACTGCAGCTGCACGAAGAGTTCATCACCATCGGGACGAAAACCGGGGCCGAGGCCCTGGAGCTGGCGAAGGCCGACCATTTCGACGTGATCATCCTGGACGTGGGCCTGCCCGACATAGACGGCCGCGAGGTCTGCCGCCTGATGCGCCGCAACGGCGTCACCTCGCCGATCATCATGCTGACCGGCGCCGACACCGATTCCGACACCATCCTGGGCCTGGATTCGGGCGCCAACGACTACGTCACCAAGCCCTTCCGCCTCGGCGTCCTGCTGGCCCGCCTGCGCGCCCACATCCGCCAGCACGAGCGCAGCGACGACGCGGTCTTCACCATCGGCCCCTATACCTTTCAGCCCAGCGCCAAGCTTCTCGTCGACAACACCGACAAGCGCAAAATCCGCCTCACCGACAAGGAGGCGGCGATCCTGAAATACCTGTATCGCGCCGGTGACCGGGTGGTCAGGCGCGAAGTGCTTCTGGACGAGGTCTGGGGCTACAACGCCGGCGTCACCACCCACACCCTGGAAACCCACGTCTACCGCCTGCGCCAGAAGATCGAGCGCGATCCATCCAACGCCCAGATGCTGGTCACCGAGCCGGGCGGATACCGTCTCGCCACCTGATACCAAGGGGCGCTAGTGCACAGACACAGACGAATGATTCACCCGAACAGACTCCAAGAGTTTGAAAACATTTGTAGATTTCATATCTTCGTGAACGCTCCGACTGAGTCGGTGCACTAGTCGCCACCCTCGGGAGGTTCGGGCGCCTCGAAGGTGAACAACTCCGGGTTCAAGGGCAGGCCGAAACGGGTTTTCAGCAGGGACACGGTGGTTTTCACGCCCTGGGCGTCGGTGACGATCCACTTCCTGAGAGTCAGCGGACGGTCGCTGAATATGAGGGTCAGGCTTCCCTCCTGCGGGTCCTCCGTGCGCACCAGGGTAACGCGGGCGACGTCGGCCTGGCGCTTGAACCTGGTGAGTGTGAAGTCGCCGGAAAAAAAGGAGATGTTCTCCCCTACCAGGATGCCCGCCGGCGTCGAGTCGAGATCGATCTCGCTCACCTGCTCCAGTTCCTTGTCGAAATACGTCAACACCCCGCGGGCGGCGACGATCAGGATGGGCACGGGAGGGTCGTATTCGATGCGCAACTTGCCCGGACGCGAGATAAACAGGGTGCCCTCCGAAAGCTCGCCGGTGGACGAGACCTGGAGGAAGCGGGCCTTCAGCGTGCCGATGCGGTTGAGATAGGCCTCGATGCGGCCGATGTCGGCCCGGTCGGCGGCGCTCAACGTCGCCGCCCGGGGCGGGTCGGCCGCCGCCGGGACCGCCGCCGCCCATGCCAGCGCCACGATCACGATCGCCGCCAGCCGGCGCGGACGGTTGCCCGCCCGCCCTTTGGCGGGTACGGCGTGCTGGTGACTAGTATTCCCTTGCACGATTTCGCGTATCATACGATCGCGTTTCCCGTTCCCTCGGCAGGAGGGGACGCGCGGGCGATGCGGGCCCATCGGCAAGCGTTCCCGACGCCCCGAGGGAGCGGGAAACGCGACCCGAAGGGCGGCCTTGCGAGGCCCCCGGACGTCGTCGCGCGCCGCTTGTGATGCTCCAGCATCACGGCGCGCCGCGCTCCTAGCCGGAAACCTCGCAAGACCGTCGTATGGTGCGCGAAATCGTGCAAGGGAGTACTAGTGAATTTCAACATTGTCCATATGCGTGACGGGATAAAGCGGCTGGTCAATGATCTTTAGGCCGCATTTTGAACCGCGGGAGGGACGGGCGCCCCCGGAAGAAAGGTCTCCTCTGCGTTCCTCAGCGTCCTCTGCGTTTCAATTAACGCTTGGGGAAAAGCACAGGTAAAGCTCAGGGAAAAGCACGGGCCGGCAATTGGGAAGATCATGAGATGACCAAGACCATCGAGTTCTATTTCGACTTCTCCTCGCCCTATGGCTACTTCGCCAGCCACGCCATCGACGACCTGGCGGCCAAGTACGGGCGCGAGGTGGTGTGGAAGCCGATCATGCTGGGGCCCGTCCTCAAGCGGACCGGCGCCCTGCCCGTTGTCGCCCAACCGATCAAGGGCGATTACTGCGTCCATGACTGGGAGCGCCTGGGCCGCTTCATGGAGGTGCCCTGGGTCATGCCCTCCCCCTTTCCCATCGCCACCCTGGCCGCGGCGCGGGCCTTCTATTGGCTGGACGACCGCGACCGGGCGCAGGCCAGGCTGTTCGCCAAGACGGCGTTCGCCGCCTATTTCGGCGAGGGCCGCGACATCTCGCCGGCGGAGACCGTGGCCGACCTGGCCGAGGCCCTGCACGTGGACCGGGACGCGCTGCTGGCCGCGGTCCAGGACCCGGCGATCAAGGAACGCCTGAAACGGGAAACCAGCGAGGCCATGGAGCGGGGCGTCTTCGGCTCGCCGTTCATCATCGTCGACGGCGAGGGGTTCTGGGGCTCCGACCGCCTGTGGATGGTGAGACGGTGGCTCAAGCGGGGCGGATGGTAGGGGCGTCATGCCGGTCCTGAAAACCTTGGTGCGGCCCGGCGCCGGCGATTTCGACGCCAACGCCGCCGCCATGGAGGTCCTGGTCGAGGACCTGCGCGCCACCGTCGCCAAGGTCACGCAAGGGGGCGGCGCGCGGGCACGCAAGCGCCACGTCAAGAACGGCAAGCTTTTACCGCGCGAGCGCGTCCAGAGGCTCCTCGACGCGGGCTCGCCGTTCCTCGAGCTGTCCCAGCTCGCCGCCTTCGGCATGTACGGGGGCGACGCGCCCGGCGCCGGCATCATCACCGGCGTCGGCCGCATCCGGGGCCAGGAATGCGTGGTCATCGCCAACGATCCCACGGTCAAGGCCGGCATCTATTTCCCGATCACGGTGAAGAAGCACCTGCGCGCCCAGGAGATCGCCCGGGAGAACGCCCTGCCGTGCATCTACCTGGTGGAGTCCGGCGGCGCCAACCTGCCCCTGCAGGACGAGCTTTTTCCCGACCGTGACCACTTCGGCCGCATCTTCTACAACCAGGCCAACCTGTCGGCGGCCGGCATCCCCCAGGTGGCGGTGGTGCATGGCTCGTGCACGGCGGGCGGGGCCTACGTGCCGGCCATGTCGGACGAAAACATCATCGTCAGGAACCAGGGAACCATCTTCATCGGCGGCCCGCCGCTGGTCAAGGCGGCCACCGGCGAGGTGGTGAGCGCCGAGGACCTGGGCGGCGCCGACCTCCATACGCGGGTCTCCGGCGTCGCCGACCATTACGCCCTCGACGACGGCCATGCCCTGGCCATCGCCCGGCGGATCGTGGGCACGTTCAACCGGCAAAAGCGGATCGATCTGGCCGTCCGCGAGCCCCGCGATCCCCTGTACGAGGCGGACGGGATCTACGGCGTGGTCCCCACCGGCATCAAGAAGCCGTTCGAGGTGCGCGAGGTGATCGCGCGCATCGTCGACGGCTCCGAGTTCGACGAGTTCAAGCAACTGTACGGGACCACGCTGGTGTGCGGCTTCGCCCACATCTTCGGCTATCCGGTCGGCATCGTCGCCAACAACGGAATCCTGTTTTCCGAATCGGCGCTGAAGGGGGCCCACTTCGTCGAGCTGTGCAGCCAGCGCCGCATCCCGCTGGTTTTCCTGCAGAACATTCCCGGCTTCATGGTCGGCCGCAAGTACGAGGCCGGCGGCATCGCCAAGGACGGCGCCAAGATGGTCACCGCGGTGGCGTGCACGCGGGTGCCGCGCTTCACGGTCATCATCGGCGGCAGCTTCGGCGCCGGCAACTACTCCATGTGCGGGCGGGCGTACTCGCCCCGGTTCCTGTGGATGTGGCCCAACGCCCGCATCTCGGTCATGGGCGGCGAGCAGGCGGCCGACGTGCTGGCCACCATCAAGCGGGACGCCATCGAGGCGCGCGGCGAAACCTGGGACGCGGGCGACGAGGAGGCGTTCCGCAAACCCCTCCTCGACCAGTACGAGACCCAGGGCCATCCCTATTACGCCAGCGCCCGGCTGTGGGACGACGGAATCATCGACCCCGCCGACACCCGCATGGTGCTCGGCCTGGGGCTGTCGGCGGCCCTCAACGCGCCGGTCGAGGAAACCACGTTTGGCATTTTCCGGATGTAGTTCTGATGTTTTTTTAAAATCCTCTGCGGTCCTCTGCGTCCTCTGCGTTTCGAATTTCAACGCGGAGGACGCGGAGGAACGCGGAGGATAAGAAAGAACCTGTTCACCGCAACGACACCAAGTACACCAAGGAAAAGAGAACGTTAAATTATTAATTTTTATTCTGTTCGCTTTGTGCCTTTGAGGTGATCCTTTTTTCCTCTCTATGCCCCTGTGGTTGTTTAGGAATTTGGAAGACATGACCGACACGCCGCTGATCACCGAAATCGACGACACCGGCGCCGGCTGGCTGATCCTCAACCGGCCCCAGGTGCACAACGCCTTCGATGACGCCCTCATCGCGCGGTTGACGGAGGCCTTGCGCGACATGGAGGGCCGGCCCCAGGTCCGCGCCGTGGTGCTGGCGGCCGAGGGCCGGAATTTCTCCGCCGGCGCCGACCTCAACTGGATGCGCCGCACGGCGGACTACGCCTTCGACGAAAACGTCGAGGACGCCCTCGGGCTGGCCGGGCTCATGCGCACCCTGGACCGCCTCGCCAAGCCCACCCTGGCGCTGGTCCAGGGCGCCGCCATCGGCGGCGGCGTCGGGCTGGTGGCGGCGGCCGACATCGCCATCGCCGCCGACGACGCCACCTTCTGCCTGGCCGAGGTCAAGCTGGGCCTGACCCCGGCGGTGATCGCGCCGTGCGTGGTCGCCGCCATGGGGGCGCGCCAGGCGCGGCGCTATTTCCTCACCGCCGAACGCTTCACCGCCGCCGAGGCGCTGAACATGGGCTTGGTGCATGCCGTGGTGCCGGCGGACCAACTGCGCGCCGCCGCCCGGCGCATGCTCGGCTTGCTCGCCGGGAACGGACCGCGGGCCCTGGCCGACGCCAAGGACCTGATCTTCGCGGTCGGCGAACGCGCCGCCGACGAGGCCATGATGCGCGACGTCGC
The DNA here is from genome assembly GCA_022567015.1 of Pseudomonadota bacterium. Lineage (GTDB taxonomy): Bacteria > Pseudomonadota > Alphaproteobacteria > Rhodospirillales > 2-02-FULL-58-16 > JACZQZ01. The sequence goes on along the minus strand of JADFHR010000167.1, from coordinate 219 downwards.
CGAGCGCACCGCCCGGTCGCGCGCCTCGGACGAGGGCCGGGAAGGCATGGCGGCGTATCTGGAAAAACGCAAACCGGCCTGGATCAGGGAATAGTGGCCTGTATCAGCTAAATTGTACCCATACGACGGCGTTGCGAGGTTTCCGGCTAGGAGCGCGTCGCGCCTTGGTGTCCTGCACCACAAGCGGCGCGCGACGACGCCGGGGGCCGCGGGGGCGTC